>JAUHYN010000515.1 GCA_030426505.1 bacterium
GCGGCGGTAGCTGTAGTGGATGAGCTTCGGGTCGTTCACCGACACGAGGAACCGCGGGGGACGCACGTCGATCTGCGTGATGTAGTAGATGCGCCCCTGCTTCCCGCGCTTCGACGGCGGTGGGTGCCGCATCATCAACTCTTCGACGAACTTGTTGAGCTTCGAAGTCGTCACGCGACGCCCGTACTCGCGGTGGACCTTCTTCGCAGTCGGGAGCAGGCGGTCCACGCCCTCCCCCGTGTGCGCGCTCGTGAACACCACCGGCGCGTACGCGAGGTGCGGGAGCTCTTCGCGGAGCTTCTCGGTGAACTTCGCCTTCGTCTGACCCTCGACCTTGTCCCACTTGGACACCACGAGGATGACGGCTTTGCCCTTCTCGTACGCGAACGCCGAGACCTTCGCGTCCTGGTTCGCGATCTCCTCCGTCGCGTCCAACAACAACAACGCGACGTCCGACCGCTCGAGCCCCTTGAGCGCCGCGATCACCGAGAACCGCTCGACGCGCATCGCGATGGAGCGCTTGCGCCGAATCCCCGCGGTGTCGATGAACAGGTACTCCTGATCCTGGTGCAGGACGAGCGAGTCCACGGAGTCGACCGTCGTACCTGCGACCTCCGACACCAGGTGCCGGTCCTCGCCGAGCATCCGGTTGATCAGCGACGACTTCCCCGCGTTCGGCCGCCCGATCACCGCGATCTTGATTGGCCCCACGGCGTCGCTCGGGTCCTCGCCGGGCGCGGGCACTTCGTCCACGAGGCCCATCTCGTCGATCGGCGTGGGGAGGCGATCCGCGATCATCTCCTCGAGCTCCCCGACGTTGCGGCCGTGCGCCGCGCTGATCGGGAGCATGTCCGGCAGGCCCAGCCCGTAGAAGTCGTGCAGGAGGTCTTCCTGCTTCGGGCCGTCGACCTTGTTCACGCCGACGACCACCGGCTTGCCGCTCCGCCGCAACATCTTCGCGACGTCGTGGTCCTCGGGCGAGATCCCCACGCGACCGTCGGTGATGAAGATGACGGCGTCGGCCTCGTCGATCGCGAGCTGGGTCTGTTCGACGACCCGCCTCATGATCGGGTTCTCGGACATCGGATCGAAACCGCCGGTGTCGACCAACACCACGTCGACCGAGCCGCGCGTGCCCTCGAGCGTCGCGTCCGCGTAGATGCGATCGCGCGTCACGCCCGGCATGTCGGCGACGATCGATCGTTGCGCCTTGAGGAAGCGATTGAACAGCCGCGACTTCCCGACGTTCGGGCGCCCCACGATCGCGACGATCGGCTTGCCGCCTTCCATCAACCTTCCTCTTCCTGGACCTCGGCCATCGCGGCCGCCAACAGCTCGGGAGAGATCTCCACCTGCGGCTCATCACCGCCCGGACCTCCGTAACCCAGCTTCGCCATCGCGCCGGTGTCCGACGACCAGTCGCCCGTCACGCGGACGTGCAGCTCGAGGAACACCTTGGTGCCGACGAGGAACTCGATGTCCTTGCGCGCGCGTGTCCCGATGTCCTTGATGCGCTCGCCGCGCTTCCCGATCACGATCGCCTTCTGCGACTTCCGCTCCACGTGGATCGTCGCCGCGATGCGCACGATCCGCGGCCGCTCGTCCTCGAACGAATCGAGCGTCACCGCGGCGGAGTACGGCAGCTCGTCCTTCGTCGCGAGCATCACCTTCTCGCGGATGAACTCCGCGACGATCGAGCGCTCGGACTCGTTCGTGACCTGGCCGTCCTCGAAGTACGTCGGCCCCTCGGGCAGCGCCTCGGCGAGCTCTCGAATCAGGCGATCGAGGCCGCGCTTCTTGGTCGCGGAGATCGGCACGACCGCCGCCACGCGGTCGCCGAGGATCTGCGTGTAGCGCTGGATCTGGAGGAGCATCCCCTCCTTGTTCTTCACGCGGTCGACCTTGTTGAGGACGAGCACCACGCGCTTGTCCGAGCGCCCGAGCACCTCGAGGATGCGCTCGTTGCCGGGCGTGACCTTGTCGTCCTCGCGCGCCTCGACGACCAACGCGAGGACGTCGGCTTCGCCGATCGCCTGCTCGGCCTGCGCGACCATGTAGCGATTGAGCGGGCCCTTCGCCTGGTGGTGGCCGGGCGTGTCGAGCAACAACAGCTGCGCGCCCGGCGGGTTCAACATGCCGAGCAGGTTCTTGCGCGTGGTCTGTGGTTTGTGGGTGGTCGCTGCGATCTTCTGACCGAGCAGCGCGTTCAGGATGGTGGACTTGCCGACGTTCGGACGCCCCACCAGGGCCACGTAGCCCGACCGATGCGGCGCCTCGTTCGACATCTCACTTACCGCCGGCGCGGTAGATCGTGACGCGCTTCATCACGACGGGCTCCATCGGCTTGTCGCCGGGGCCGGTCTTCACGCGCGCGATCTTCCGCACCACGTCCATCCCCTTCACGACCTCGCCGAACACCGAGTGGCGGTTGTCGAGGTGAGGCGTGGGGCGCTCCGTGATGAAGAACTGCGAGCCGTTGGTGCCCGGGCCGGCGTTCGCCATCGAGAGGACGCCCGGCTTGTCGTGCTTGAGCGACGGGTAGAACTCGTCTTCGAACTTGTAGCCGGGGCCGCCGCGGCCGGTGCCGGTCGGGTCGCCGGTCTGCACCATGAAGTTCGGGATCACGCGGTGGAAGACGATGCCGTCGTAGTACTTGGCGGTCTTCACCTTGTTGCTCTTCGAGTCGATGAACGGCTGCTTCCCGCGCGCGAGGCCCACGAAGTTGGCCACGGTCCGGGGCGCGAGCTTCTCGAACAGCTTCACCTCGATCACGCCGAGCGTGGTCTCGATCTTC
This sequence comes from bacterium, assembly GCA_030426505.1. Lineage (GTDB taxonomy): Bacteria > Myxococcota > Kuafuiibacteriia > Kuafuiibacteriales > Kuafuiibacteriaceae > JAUHYN01. The sequence continues at coordinate 2,795 of JAUHYN010000515.1, forward strand.
GCGTGGAGCTCGCCTTTGCCCTTCACCCCCTCGAGGGCCTTCTTGATGCCGATCTGCGCCGGGGGCTCGTCGGCGTTCGCCACCGAGGCGGAGCCGAGCAGGACCGTGAGCGCAACAAGACCGCTGAGTCGATACATCGCGGCGCAAGGACACCACAGTGGGGCGTACGGTCAAGCCTGAGAGTCGCCCCGGAGCTGGTCGAGGACGAGCGACGCCGCCTGTTGCTCGGCGCCCTTCTTCGTCCGGCCTTCGCCGCGCCCGAGCACTTCGTCGTCGACGACGAGCTCCACGACGAACGAGCGCTCGTGCTCGGGGCCGCTCTGATCCACGAGCCGATACGTCGGCGTCACGTGCCGCGTCGCCTGGATGTGGTGCTGCAGCTCCGTCTTCGGATCCCGCCGCTCCAGCGTGCCGTCCTTCGGCAGCTGGATGCGCTGGAGCAACACGCGCTCCACCGCGGCGTACCCCGCGTCCATGTAGATCGCGGCCATCAACGCCTCGAACGCGTCGGAGAGGATCGACGCCTTGTCGCGCCCGCCGGAGAGCGACTCCCCGCGCCCCAAGCGCAACGCGTCGCCGAGCTGAATCGCGCGCGCCATCTTCGCGAGCGCCTTCTCGCTGACGACCGCCGCGCGCATCTTCGACAGCGCACCCTCGCGCGCGTCGGGGAAGCGCTTCATCAACGCGACCGACACCACGAGGTCGATCACCGCGTCGCCGAGGAACTCGAACCGCTCGTTGTCGGTCGCGCGGCCGTCGTCGATCTCGTTGACGTAAGACCGGTGGGTGAGCGCCTGCGTGAGGAGCGCTGGATCCGAGAACTCGTAGCCGAGGATCTGACACAGCCGCACGACCGGGTCCTTCGACAGCGGCGTGTCCGTCACGTGGTGATCCCCTCTTCGATCCACGCGCCGCCCACGACCTCGTCGCCGCGGTAGAACACCGCCGCCTGACCGGGCGCGACGGCGCGGACCGGTGCGTCGAAGTCGACGCGGACACGATCGCCGTCGAGCGGGGTGACCGTCGCGGCCGTCCCCGGGTCGCGGTAGCGGATCTTCACCGTCGCGCGGACGGGCGCGGACGGGCGCCCCGCCGGCCACGACGCGCGCGCCGCGAACAAGCCGCTGCGATCGAGCGACTCCGCGGGGCCCACGGTGATCTTGCGCTGGTCGGCGTCGATGTTCAGCACGTGCAGCGGGTGCTTCGCGGCGATCCCGATCCCCTTGCGCTGTCCGACGGTGAAGTTCATGACGCCCGCGTGCTGGCCGAGCACACGTCCGGCCTCGTCGACGATCGGGCCCGCGAAGTCACCGATCGCTTCGGGCTGTCGCCGCACGAAGCCGCCCGCGCCGGCGCCGCCCACGAAGCAGACCTCCTGGCTCTCGAGCTTGTGCGCGACGGGCATCTTCGACGCGAGCGCAGTGTCGCGGACGTCTTCCTTGGTGTGCGCGCCGAGCGGGAACAACAGCGTGGAGAGGATCTTCTCCGCGACACCGAACAGGAAGTACGACTGGTCCTTGTCGCGGTCGACGCCGGTGAACAACCGCGTCACGCCGTCGTCGTGCGTGACGCGCGCGTAGTGGCCGGTCGCGAGTCGCGTGCAGCCGAGCGCACGCGCGCGCGCCGCGAGGCGACCGAGCTTCACGAAGCTGTTGCAGCCGACGCACGGGTTCGGCGTGCGGCCCTCGACGTACGCGCGAACGAACGGCCGCACCACGGCGGCGTCGAACGCTTCGCGCGCGTCGATCACGTAGAACGGGACGTCGAGCTGCTCGCTGACGCGGCGGGCGTCCTGGAGATCGTCGGGCGGGCAGCACGCGCGCGGCGCGAGCGGGTTGTCGGGATCGGGATCGTGGAGGCGGAGCGACAGGCCCACGACGTCGACGCCGGCCTCGCGCAACAGGTACAGGGCGACGGCGGAGTCCACGCCGCCGGACATCGCCACCGCGACGCGCTGCCCGCGCAGCGACGCGATCTCCCGGGCGATCGCGTCGGCCTGCGGACCATGCGAGTCTTCGAAATGTGGGGTGGGGGGAGAGGCGTGCTCAGGCCGTAGCGAGGCCGCCACCTTGGGCGCCGCCGTCGCCGGCTTGTCCGTCACCCGAGCCATCGTCGTTCTCGTCGTCTTCGGCGTCGATCGGTCGCTCCGGTCGCGGCGCCATACCCGGCGGATAATCCACCCGCTCCTTCAGCTCTTTGCCAACCTTGAAGAACGGCAACCGCTTCGCCGGCACGTGGATCGTTTCCCCGGTCCGCGGGTTGCGGCCCGTATACGCGTCGTACGACTTACTGGTGAAGCTGCCAAACCCGCGAATCTCGATGCGCTCTCCGCGCTTGAGCGCTTGGGTCATCTGGTCGAAGACCAGATTGACGACCTGCTCGGCGCGCTTCTTCGTGATCTTGGCCCTCTCGGCCAGTTTCTCGACGAGCTCGGACTTGTTCATGATCAATCGACACTCCCGACAGGACTCGAACCTGTGGCCTACGGTTTAGGAAACCGTCGCTCTATCCAGCTGAGCTACGGGAGCAACCCCCATCCGCTTAGGTAGCCTGGGCCGAAAGTCCTGTCAATACCGCAACATATCAGCTTTCGGACCCCAGCGCGAACCCCCCGCCCCCTTCTAATAGGTGACGAGCGCGAAGCAGTCGTGGGCCGCGAGGCGCTGCCGGCCCCCCAAGAAGCCCAGCTCCACCAGGAACGCGACCTCCGCGATCTCGGCCCCGGTCTGCCGCACGAGGTTACAGGTGGCGGCCGCGGTGCCCCCGGTGGCGAGCAGGTCGTCGATCACCACGACCCGCTGCCCCGACGACAGGGCGTCCTCGTGCATCTGGAGCGTGTCCTCGCCGTACTCGAGTTGGTACGTCTCGGAGAACACCTTGCGCGGGAGCTTGCCGGGTTTGCGCACCAGGACCAGGGGCTTCTCCATCTTCGCGGCGATCGGCGCGCCGAGGAGGAAGCCGCGCGACTCGATGGCGACGATCGCGTCGACGCCGCGGGTCGTGTAGCGGTCCGCGTACATGTCCGCGAGCGCGGCCGTACTCGGGCCGTGCGCGAAGACCGGTGTGAGGTCCTTGAAGACGATGCCGGGCTTCGGGAAGTCCGGGACGTCCTTGATCAGGTCGCGTATCTGCTCCGAAAGCTGCGTCGGGCTCACGCGGGCATCATGCGGCGGTTCGCCGCCGACTTCAACGCGTGGCGATGACGTTGCGGAACCAGGAGATCTCGGTCTGCGCCGTGATCTGCGCGATCACCGTGTTGCCGTTGCCATCCGCGCACTCGTCGACCTGACGCTGCAGCTCGAGTCGCACCAGCACCGTGTCCTGCGTTTCGACCGGGACCACGCCCACGAGGGGCGCCGCCACCGAGACGTCGAGGCGCCCCGCGGCGGGGGCGTCGAACACCCCGACGTTCTGCAGCACGAGCGGCACCGGATCCTGATCGAGCCGCACGCGCACCGCGACGTAGCAGCGCGTCGAGCCGTCGCGCTTCGCGACGGTGCCGGTGAAGTTGGTGCGGATCAGGAAGAAGCCGGACGCCGGA
>JAUHYN010000516.1 GCA_030426505.1 bacterium
GAGGAGCGCGAGCGCTACCTGATGGGGCTCGCGCTGATGGTCGCAGTGTTCGTCGCCTTCGGTGTGTGGATCCACCGCCGCCTCCGGCGCGACGTCCGTGCGCTCCTCGGCGGCACGCGCGCGATCGAGTCCGAGGAGTACGACCACGTGGTGGTCGTAGGCTCGGGCGACGAGATGGCCGTCGTCGCGGACGCCCTCAATCGCGCGCTGCTCGGCCTCAAAGAGCGCTTCGAGATGCTCAAGTTCCTCCCGCGCCACACCGCGAAGATGATCCAGGCCGCGTCCAAGCTCGGCGGCGTGGACCGCACACACGCGCGCCGCGTCGAAGTCGCCGTCTTCGAGTCCGACATCCGCGGCTTCACGAAGATCTCCGAGACGCTCCCCCCGGAGAACATCGTCTCCATGCTCAACGAGTACATTCGCGTGCAGGCCGAGCTGATCGAGGCCGCCGGCGGCTCGATCGACAAGTACATGGGCGACGCTGTCCTCGCGATCTTCGAGGGTGAGCACAAGGCCCGCCGCGCCGTGGAAGCGGCCCTCGCGATCCAGAGCGCGGTCGAGGAGATGAACGCACGGCGCGCCTTCGAGGTGCCGGTCCACATCGGCATCGGCATCACGGTCGGCGAGCTCGTCATGGGCAACATGGGCAGCGACGCGCGCATGGAGCACACCGTGATCGGGTCGCCCGTGAACCTCGCGGCGCGCCTGTGCAGCAAGGCGAGCCCCGGCGAGATCGTCGTCTCCGCGATGGTCCGCGAAGAGCTCGACGACGCGCAGGGCCTCCACTTCTCCGTCGAGGAGGAGATCGAGGTGAAGGGGTTCGCGGATCCGGTGGCGTGCTTCCGCGCACAGGGCGACACCGTGAGCTCCGCCGAGTTTCGGCGGACGTCCACATGACCGTGGACAGACCGGGGACGTTCGTGGGGGTTTGGACCGATGGTCCGACGGATCCTCGTGCTCGCGCTCCTCGCGGCGAGCTGCGGAACGGATCGCCGCGGCGGTGACGACGGCACGAACGTGCCGACCGGCGACGTGCGCCTCAACGTCCGCACCTACTCCACACCGTACGCGATCGACGGGACGCCTCCGGCCGCCGGGCTGCAGTGGGTCGTGGTCGACGTGGACGTCATCAACCACACGAGCCGCGACGTCGCCGTGCCCTTCTCCCAGTTCTCGATCGAATCGAACGTAGCGAGCTACGCCGGCCTCGAGCTCACATCGGCGATCGACAACGGGTGCCGCACCGACGCGATCGCGATGCACGACCAAACGCGCTTCTGCCGGATCCTCTTCCGCGTGTCGGCCGGCGAAGCCCCCGTCAACCTGTACTTGAACCTCGGCGGCGGCGTGATCCGCGGCGACTTCGAGGGGGTCTCGGGCCCTCCGATGTTGTGCAGCGCCGCGGGCCCGGAGACCACGCAGGCCGCCTGCTCGGACGGCTGCAACAACGACGGCGACGGCTTCGTCGACTGCGACGACGAGGAGTGCTGCGCGGTCCGGATCGGCTGCGCGCCGGACACGTACTGCGGACGCCGCGCGCCCGCGTGTGTCATGGGCCCGGAGGGCGCGGTGTCGACCTGCCGGGACCAGTGCGACAACGACGGCAACGGGTTCGCGGACTGCCGCGAGCCGGAGTGCTGCGACGTCCTCGCATGCGGCGGCGACACCTTCTGCGCGTCGAGTCGCGTCTTCGTCGACCCGCCGGTGTTGGACGACGACGCCGTGCGGCGCGTCCCGCCCAGCTCGCTCCTCGGCGGCAAGACACCTTGCCGCGCGCCCGCGTTGGTCGAGGTCACGTTCGTGCGCGACGGCGACACGATCGAGGTCGAGGCGATCGACGGCAGCGGCGTCGTGGGCCCGGTGCGCATGATCGGGATCGACACCCCGGAGCTCGCGCGCGCGGGCAACCCCGCCGAGTGCTTCGCGGTCGAAGCGTCGCGCTTCACGCGAATGCTCGAAGGCCACCTCGTGTGGCTCACCTTCGACGTCGAGTGCTTCGATCCCTTCGACCGCCACCTCGCGTACGTCCACACCGGCGGGCACCGCAGCGCGATGTGGCAACGCCAGCTCGCGCGGCGCGGCTTTGGCGACGTCTTCTTCTTCGACGAGAACGACGACGACCTCGAGGTGCTCCTCGAGAACGACGAGGCGCTCGCGATCGCGGCGCGCGCCGGGATGCACGCGCAGTGCCCATGACGCCCCGCGTAACGCCACGACCCTGACAACGCCTGTAACCTCCGGCCCACGTCGACGTAGGGAGACGAAGCCGTGGTGACCATCGACCGACGCGATTTCCTCCGGCGCTCGCTCGTCGTCTCCGGCGGCGTGCTCGTCGGCTGTCAGGACAAACAACTCGATGTCTTCGACATGCGCGACGGCGGGCCCGCCGCGGACGCGGGCTTCGCGGACGCAGGCTTCACCGACGCCGGCTTCACCGACGCGGGCGCGCGCGACGCGGGGATCGCGGCGTGCGACGACACCTTCGAAGCGTCCGCGCTCCTCGGCGACGTCACGTTCGAGGACGGCCGCGGCGTGTCTTTCCACGAGCTGCGCAACCAGGGCTGGGACGGCCGGCTCTACACGGATCTCACGGTCGTCGATCGCGACCACCTCACGATCGACAACGACGACTTCTACGTGCGGACGTTCTACCCGGACCTGTTGATGCCGTCGGGCCCGTGGACGATCGAGGCGTCCGGGCTCGCGACGCCCGCGACGTTCCTCCTGTCGGACCTCGAAGCGATGGCGGCCGATCAGGGCCCGGTGTTCCTCGAGTGCTCCGGCAACGGGAGCGGCGCGGCGTTCGGTTTGATGTCGTCCGCCCAGTGGCGCGGCGTACCGATCACGGACGTCCTCGATCGGATCGACATCGATCCCTCGGCGACGCGCGTGGAGGTGATCGGGTTCGACGAACACTCGGTGCCGTCGAACAACGGGCACTCGACGCCGGGCGCGTCCTGGATCTTCACGTTCGACCAGCTCCGCGACGCGGGCGCGTTCCTCGCGACCGGGATGAACGGTCAGCCGCTCCCCCCGAATCACGGCGAGCCGGTGCGGTTGATGGTGCCCGGCTGGTACGGCTGCTGCGCGATCAAGTGGGTGACGGGGCTGCGATTCGTCGACGAGTCGGAGCCCGCGAGCTCGCAGATGATCGAGTTCGCTTCGCGCACGCACCAGCCGCGCGGCGCCGCGCTCGCGCGCGACTTCCTCCCGGCCCAGATGCAGCAGGCGGCGATGCCCACGCGCGTCGAGCGGCACGACGTAAACGGCGAGACGGTGTATCGGATCATCGGGATCATGTGGGGCGGCACCGCGCCGACGAATCGCCTCGCGATCCGCTTCGACGATGACCCGCTGGTCCCGGTCGACGTGTGCCCGGGGCAGGCGACCAACCGCACCTGGACGATCTTCGAGCACGCGTGGCGCCCCGCGCGCGCGAAGCGCTACCGGATTCGTATGGCGGTAGACGACCCGAACGTCCCCACGAACCGCCTCGACTCCGGGTACTACGAGCGCGAGGTCGTGATCTCCGAGATCTGACCGCGCTTCACCTCGAGCGAATCCTCGAACGTCTCGATCGGCCACGCGCCGCGATCGCCATTCGACAGCCGCGCGCGACGTACGCCGCGCGCCTCGAGGGGCCGGCCGACTTCGACGGTGACGTCCCCGGCGAGCTCGTAGACGAACACGTCGCCGCGCCCGCGCACTTCGTAGCGATCGCCTTCGATGACGAGCGCGGTCCCTTCGTCGATCCCCACGCCGCGCGGCGCGCCGATCTGGAACTGCTGCTTCGCGCGGGCGAGGAACGTGATCAATCGGCCTTCGCGATCGCGCTCGGAGAAGTGCGTATCCACCAAGTGGTCGGCGAGCTCGGCGCGCGCGAACGGTGACTTCACGATCGAGACGATCGCGTCGGCGGGCGCTTCGAGCGCCGTCGGCGATCGGACGCCGCCCTCAGCCGCGTCGAAGGCGAACGCGCCGAGCGACATCGCGCCGGCGCTGGTCCCGCCGATCGTCCGTCCGTCGCCCACGCGATCGAGCGCGGCGATCAGTGGCGCCGGCCAGGAGAGGTAGCGGTGTTGGTCGCCGCCCGCGAGCCACAGCGCACCCGCGCCGTCGACGCGATCGACGACGCCCGGGTGACCGCCCGCGGAGGACTCGTCGATGCGCAGCGTGGCGACGCTCGACGGTCGAGGGTCGGCCGCGAGGTCGGCGAAGAAGTAGTCGTTGTAGCTCGAGGTCGAGCCCGACGCGCGCAGCACGACGACGTCACCCCCGCCGGCGCCGGCCACGAAGCTCCGCGCCGCGTCGTCGTCCTCGGCGCCGCCGCCCATCAACACGACTCGGCCGACCGGCCGCGCGTCGGCGACCCCGGGGACGCCGACCGCCGCCGAGGCCACGCCGTCCGGGAGCTTCGGGAGCCTCGGGCGCGCGCGGACGGAGAGGAGACCTCCGGACACCAGAGGCGCGCGCGGACCCGGCAGCCCCGTCGGTGGACCGAGCGGCGTCGAAAGCGGGCGCGGCGCGGGGTTCGTCCGGTCCGCGTCGTCCGTGGCGTGTACGCGAATGCCGGGCGGCGTACCGGGGGGCCGGACCATGCGCGAGAACGTAGTGTCCCGGTGCGCCCCTGTCCACGCGAGGGCGCGCGGACGACGACGGGGGGCCACGGCTTTTGGGCGGACCGGGGCACCTCTGGCAGAGTGGCGGTCGCGGAGCGCGCCGTCGTCGCAGTGACGTCCGGTTGGCACGCGTTTCGCGAAGGACTCGGTCTGTGAAGAACACACGGCTACTGCTCCCCCTCCTCGCTCTGTTCGGTCTCGCCGCGTGCGGCATCGAGACCGAGGCCTGCTCGACCGAGCTCCGGTTCGGACTCAACGTCACCGTCGTCGACGACACATCCGGCGCCGAGATCTGCGACGCGACCGTCGTCGCGCGTGAAGGCAGCTACTCGGAGACACTCATGGTGCTCGGCTCGACCGCGCCATGTACGTACGTCGGCGCGGGCGAACGCGCGGGCGAGTACGAGATCGAGGTGACCGCGAACGGGTACGTCACCGAGACCGTCAACGACATCGAGGTCGAGGACGGCGGCTGCCACGTCGAGCAGGAGGCGTTCGAGGTCCGACTCAGCCCGTCGACCTGAGCGGCTCGCGGGGTTATGTCCGGCGCGTGATCCTTCGAAGGCACGTGCCTGTCCTCTCCACGTTGTCGATGTTCGCGTGCGCCACCGCCCCGGCCGGGGGCGGCGCTGCCGACGACGACGCGAACCGCCCCATCGTGATCGGAGAGAGCCACACGCTGTCGTCGGCGCTCCTCGGAGACGACCGACAGATCAACGTCTGGATCCCGCCCGGATACGCGGATGACCGACCGATCCACGGGACGATCTACCTCCTCGACGGCGCGCTCGATCAGGACTTCGAGCACATCGCTGGCCTCGCGCAGCTCGGCGCATTGTCGTGGACGTTCGAGACGTTCCTCGTCGTGGGGATCCAGACCAAGGATCGGCAACACGAACTGACCTCGCCCCCGACCGACCCGAGATTCGTGAAGGGCTTCCCGACCGCCGGGGGCGCCGCGACGTTTCGACGCTTCCTCGTGGAGGAAGTGCGGGCCTTCGTCGAGGCTCGGTACCGCACCGGGGCGCGGCGGGTCCTGGTCGGAGAGAGCCTGGCCGGACTCTTCGTCGTCGACACGTTCCTCGAGGCACCCGGCAGCTTCGACGACTACCTCGCCGTGTCACCGAGCCTGTGGTGGGACGCGCGGAGCGTGGCCGAGGGCGCCGCGGCGAAGCTGGCGAGACACGGGCCCTCGGATCATCGCCTCTACGTCGCGAGCGCGGACGAAGGCGGAGCGATGAAGGTGGGGACCGACCTGTTCCTCGCGGCGCTCCGCGCCGCAGAGCCCGAGGGCCTCACGTGGACCCACTCGGATCGCTCCGCGTCCGAGACCCACGCGACGATCTACCACGGCGCCGTGCTCGAAGCGCTCCGGCGCTTCTACGCGCTCCCGCCCTACGAGGGCGAGACGCCGTGGTGGATGGACGTCGATGGCGTCCCGCCCGACGCCCCCGCGGAGCCCGGCTCCTGATCCTCGGACCGGTCGTCCGCGCGGCGGGCCTGACGTATCCTGCGCCCGTGCCTCCGAAGCTCCTTCCCCTGACGGCGTTGGCCGCGATCACCTCCGGATGTTCGATCTCGTCCTACTGGGGCCAGGACCTCCTGGCGATGAGCAAGGAGTCCGTCGAGACCCCGACCCCGGTCGCACGGCACGTGGTCTGGGTCCTCGCCGAGAAGCTCTCGGCGACGACCGACCCGAACTTCTACATGACC
>JAUHYN010000517.1 GCA_030426505.1 bacterium
CAACAGCCCACCGAGGAAGCGCGTGTAGCCCGCGAAGACCTCGTCGCCACCGTCGCCGGTGAGCGCGACCGTGACGTGTTCGCGCGTGGCCTTCGCGACGGCGTACGTCGCGATCGCGGAGGAGTCGCCGTACGGCTCGTCGTGGTGATGGAGCAAGAGCTCGAGCAAGCCTTCGGGTGACGAGGAGACGAAGAGCTCCGTGTGGTCGGCGCCGAACTGCTCGGCGATCTGTCGCGCGTAGCTGCGCTCGTCGTAGGTCGCGTCGTCGAAGCCGACCGCGAACGTGCGCACGGGCTTCGACGAGCGGGCGGCCATCTCCGCGACGATGATGCTGGAGTCGATGCCGCCGCTGAGGAACGCGCCGAGCGGGACGTCGGAGATCAGCCGGCGCTCGACGGCGTCGCCGATGGCGCGCCGCACGCGGGTCTTGGCGTCCTCGAGCGACAGCGGCGTGGGTTCGGCGGCGCCTTGGTCGAGCGACCAGTAGCGGTGGATGGCGACGTCGCCGTTCGCGAACGTCAGGCGCGCGGCGGGTTCGAGTTTGTGGATGCCCGCGAACATCGACGTGGGCGTGGGCGCGTAGCCGTACGCGAGGAGTTGGGGGAGGGCGTCGACGTTCGGCGTCGGGGTGACGCCCGGGTGTTCGGCGAGCGCTTTGACCTCGGAGCCGAACACGAGCCCGCCGTCGGCGGTGCGCGTCCAGTACAGAGGCTTCTTGCCGGCGCGGTCGCGCGTGAGGATCAGCTTGTCGTCGCGGGCGTCGTAGATCGCGAACGCGAACATGCCGTCGAGTGCGTCGAGGCCGGCCACGCCGTACTCCAGGTACTGCGCGAGGATGACTTCGGTGTCGCTGTCGGAGCGGAACGTGAAGCCGCGCGCGACGAGGCGCTCGCGGAGGAGCGGGAAGTTGTAGATCTCACCGTTGAACGTGAGCACGACCTGGCCGTCGTTCGAGACGAACGGCTGGCGCGCGCGCTCCGTCAGATCGATGATCGCGAGGCGCGTGTGCGCGAAGACGCCGGCCGCGTTCGGGAGCACTTCGACCCCCGCGCCGTCGGGCCCGCGGTGCGCGAGCTGCCGCGTCATGCGTTCGCCGACCGCGCGATCGGCGGCGCCGGCTCGGACCCATCCCGCGATGCCACACATCGGCGGGGCGAAGCAGACGCCGCGCCTCGGGTGGGGGTCAACAGGGTCGGGGATTTTGGTACGGTCGCCGCCGTGCCGCGACGTTCCGAGCACCCCACGGCGCGCGCGTCGGAGCGGCTCCTCGCGGCGACGATTGTCGCGGCGCCGCTCGCGGCGGGCGGCTTTCGCCTCCAAGTGCTGCCGGTGCTCGCGGCGCTCGCGCTCGCGGCGTTCTCGGCGATGCTCTACGCGTCGCGGCGCGCGGGGCGACCGCTCCACGGCACCGTATTCCTGGTCGGTCTGTTGGTGCTCGCCGCGTGGACGGCGCTGCAGGCGATCCCGCTCTCCGGGGGTTTGCTCGAGGCGCTGTCACCGCGCGCCGCGGAGGTCCGCGCGTTCGTCGGCGAAGGCGGATCGATCTCCTACGAACCGGGCGCGACGTGGCGCGAGGTGGCGAAGCTCCTCCTCTACGCGATCGTCGCGTGCGTCGCCTTCGAGCGCGCGCGGGTTCGTCGCTCGATCGACGTCGTCGCGCACCCGCTCCTCGTCGCCGCGGTGACCACTTCGTTGATCGCGATCGTCCACCGGGTGCTCGGCATCGAGCAGCTCTTCGGACTGATCGAGGCGCGCGGCGGATCCACGGGGCAGATGCTCACGACGTTCGTGAACCCCAACCACGCCGCGGGCTTCATGGCGCTGTCGGCCCTCACCGCGATCGGGCTCGCGCTCGACGCGAGCGAGCGTCCGCGCCGCATCGGGCTCCTCGCGCTCGCCGGTGTGTTCGGCGGAGTGAGTGTCTTCGTGTTGTCGCGCGGCGGGATGATCGCGCTGGGGTGCGGCCTCGCGTTGTTCGCGTGCATCGCCTCCTTGAAGCGGCGCGCGTTCGAAGGGAAGACGCGCCGCCCGCTCAACGTGGCGCTGCTCGTCACCGCGCTCGTCGTGCCGACGCTCGGTTTGCTGTGGCGAATGCGCGACGTGCTCGCGGACTTCGGCGTGGGCCGCGATGCCGCGACGCTCGGCTTCGACGAGAAGCTCGCCGCGGTGCGCGACTCCGTCCCGATGATCCAGGACCACCCGTGGTTCGGAGTGGGGCGCGGTGCGTACGTCTCGATCTACACCGCCTACAAGACGTCGCCGCTCCAACTCACCTTCGCGTTCCCGGAGAACCTCGCGGCGCAGCTCACCAGCGAGTGGGGCGTGGTGTTCGGCGCGGCGGCGCTCTGTTCGCTGATCACGGCGCTCGTGATCCGGCTCCGGAGCGTGGCGTCGTGGACGACGCTCGGCGCGCTGTGTGGTGTGGCCGCGGTCGTCGTGCAGAACGCGGTCGACTTCTCGCTGGAGATGCCGGGCGTCGCGATACCGGTCGTGGCGATCCTCTCCGCCGCGGGCGCACGCGCCGTGCGTACGAAGCGCATCGAACTCCGGCGCCGTTGGGGTGCGTTCGCGGGGGTCGCCGTCGCGTCGATCGCGCTGACCATCGGGCTCGCCGTCGCGTACGGCGATCTGTTCGACGACCTGCGCTCGATCGAAGAACACGAGACGCAGTCACTCCTCGCGCGTCACCCGGCCAGCGCGCTCGTGACGGCGCGCCTCGCGTACCGCGCGGAGACTGCCGATCCCCCGCAGCTCGCCGAGGCGCTCCGACTCGCGAACCGCACGATGTACCTCGCGCCGCGCTACGCGGACGGGCACGTGCTCACCGGGCGCCTATTGATCCGCGCGGGCTACCGACGCCAGGGCTTCGGTGAGTTGCGGAGGGCGTGGGCGCTCGCGCCGTCCGCGCGTGGGGCGCTCATCGCGTACGTCATCGCGCTCGCGAAGAGTGGGGACGAGGTCGTGCGCGCGATCCCGCGGCGTGACCCGGCGCTCGACGTCATCGACGAGATGGAGGCCTCCCGCGCGATCGCCGAGCTCGCGAAGTCGGATCGCGCCTACTGGGCGGACGCCGTGATCGCCGCGCTCGGTCCGGTCGACGCGCTCGACCCGGCGTCGCTCACCACGGTCGCGCTCGCCGCGACGAAGACCGGCTCGATCGCATTCGCGCTCGACGCGCTCACGCGTCGCCTCGCTCGAGCGCCGGACGACGAAGCCGCCCGCATCGCGAAGACGCGCCTACTGGTCAAGGACCGCCGTATCGACGAAGCGCGCCACGCGCTCGAGGGCGTGGAGGTCCGCGCGGACAACGCGAAGGCCGTGCTCCCGCTGGTCGTTCAGCTCGCCGTCGAGCAGGAGGACTTCGCGGCCGCGCGCGAGGCGGTCGAAGAGCTCGAGCGCCTCGCGCCGCCGACGCTCTCGGACGTCGGGCGGCTCGCGCTGCTCCGGTCGAGCGTGGAGCAGGCCGCCGGGTCGCCGGCGCGGGCCTTGGACGCGCTCGACGACGGGCTGTCGAGGGACCCGAGCCACATCGGGTTGAGGCTGCGGCGGGCCCAGCTGCTCCGGCAGATCGGGCGGCTGGAGGCGGCGAAGGTGGACGTCGAGTTGGTGCTCCGGCGGGCGCCGGACCACGCGGGTGCGCGGCGCCTCCTCCAGGCGCTCTCCACGAGTAAACCCTGACATCGCCGGAATTGGGGCGAAAACGCGCGACTGTCCCTCAATGAAACGCGTGGATCGTCCGAACCCCGGGTCGATGGTGGCGGCGGCGTGGACGAAAGCCCTTGCTAAGCGGGCTCCAGGCGCCCATGAATCCGCCTGTTTTTTGAACTCGGGAGGGTTCGAGGGGCACACAAGGGCAGTGCGGCGGAGCGGGACCATAGGGGCCATTTTGGCGGCCGGGATGTGTGCGCTCGGGTGTACCACGACGCCCCCGCCGCCCGAGACCATCCCGACGCCGGGTTCGCTCGAGGCGAACCAGCTCGGGCCGGGCGACGTCGTCGAGATCAAGGTCTTCCGGGAGCCCGACCTGGCCGGCGTCTACCGGCTCGGGAACGACGGCGAGATCGAGTTCCCGCTCGTCGGCGCGATCAAGGTCTCCGGCCGGATGCCGGAGGAGGTCGCGACCGAGCTCCGCACGCGCCTCGCCGACGGTTACCTCGTCGACCCGCAGGTCACGGTCTTCGTGAAGGAGCAGAACTCCCAGAAGATCCACGTCCTCGGCGAGGTGAAGAAGCCCGGGACGTTCGCGTTCGAGAGCGGCATGTCGATCATCCAGGCGATCACGTACGCCGGGGGCTTCACCAAGCTCGCCGCCGAGAACAGCGTCGTAGTCACCCGCGTGCGCGGACCGAACGACACACGGACTTTCAAGGTCGCGGTGGCCGACATCCAAAAGGGCCGCGCCAACAACTTCGAGCTTCGGCCGGGCGACATCATCGACGTCCCCGAAGCGATCTTCTGAGGTGAGCCAGTGAACACGACGACGCCGACGGCCGAGAAGGCCGATCTGGGTTCGAGCATCGACCCGAAGGAGGTCTGGCACGCCCTCGTGCGGAAGAAGTGGCTGATCCTCGCCTCGTCGCTCCTCGTCGCGGGCGCTGCGGCCGCGGGGACGATGCGCCAGCCGAAGATCTACTCGGCGATCGCGCAGATCGAGATCGAGCCCGCCATCCCGAAGGTGCTCGGCAACGACGTCGCGCTCGAAGAGCTCTCCGCGCGCTCCCGCTCGGAGCGCATCTTCAACAACACGCAGTACGACACGATCACGAACCGCACGATGCTCCGCGACGTCGCGCAGCGCCTGAAGCTCACGAAGGACGAGGACTTCAAGGCCACGTACGGCCTCACGGGCCTGTCCGGTGAGGACCTCGACAAGGGCATCGAGAAGGTGCTCCGCAAGCTGATCTCGGTGCAGCCCAAGACCGCGAGCCGCATCGTCAACCTCGTCGTCGAGGACCAAGACCCCTACCGCGCGACCAAGATCGCGAACACGCTGGGCGACGCGTACATCGACCACACCCTCGAGGAGCGGCTCGAGACCACGCGCGGCGCTTCGAAGTTCCTCGAGGAGCGCGTCGAGGAGTACGCGAAGAAGATCGAAGAGGCCGAGGCGGCGCTGCACGAGTTCAAGGAGAAGAACCTGCTCGTGGACGTGTCCTTCGAGGACCGGCAGACGCGCACCGCGGAGAGCCTCGGCGTGCTGAACACGACGATCGTCGGGACGCGCACGAAGCTGATCGAGCTCGAGTCGAAGCGCGCCATCCTGCAGCGCGCCCTCGACGGCGACCTCTCGATCGAGACGGTGCCGCGCGTCGCGAGCAACGAGGTGATCGCGGAGCTGCGCTCATCGCTCCTCGCGCTGGAGAAGACGCGCGCGGAGATGTCCACGCGCTACGGCGACAAGCACCCGACGATGGTGGCGATCGACAAGCAGGTGAAGGAAGCGAAGGGCGCGATCGACGCGGAGATCCTGGTCGTCATCGGCACGTTCGACAACGAGATCACTGCGCTCAAGGAGACGATGGCTCGCCTCGAGGCGGAGGCCGCGTCCGAGAAGGTGAAGGTCATCGACCTGAGGAAGGTCGAGCTGAAGTACGCGCAGCTCACGCGCGACTACGGCACGCTGAAGACCACGTACCAGAACCTCCTGCAGCGCCGCGAAGAGGCCGGCATGTCCGGTCAGCTCAACTCGAGCTTCGTGGATTGGTTCGAGACCGCGGAGCCGCGGCTCGCTCCGATTCGGCCCTCGGTCCCGCAGAACGCGCTCATCGGGTTGCTGGCGGGGCTCATGATCGGCGTGCTGATCGCGATGGCCGGCGTGCTGCTCGACAACACCGTCCACAGCCAGGCCGACATCGAGCGCTTGGTGAGCCTGCCGTTCCTCGGCGTGCTCCCGCGCATCCGCGAGGACGAGGAGGAGGCGCGCGCTGCGGCGGCGTCGAACCCACGCGGCGGGGCGCGTGACCTCTACATCCTGAACCACCCGAAGAGCGGGCTGGCGGAGTGCGCACGTTCCATTCGAACGAATCTGTTGTTCATGGGGACGGAGAAGCCGCTGTCGCGCCTCCTCATGACGAGCGCCGGCCCCGCGGAGGGGAAGACGACCACGTCGATCAACCTCGGCGTGACGATGGCGCAGGCGGGCAACCGGGTCCTGTTGATCGACACCGACCTGCGCAAGCCGCGCCTGCACCGGGCGTTCGGCGTTTCGGGCGAGACCGGCGTGTCGAGTGTGCTCGTGGAGACCGCGACGCTCGACGAGGCGATCAAGTCGACGGACATCGTCGGCCTCGACGTCC
>JAUHYN010000518.1 GCA_030426505.1 bacterium
TCGTGCTCCGCGCGTAGACCCCGTGCGAGCCGTTCTCGTGGACCACGAGGTTCGTGAGGTTCGCGGACGCGTTGTAGACGTACAGGCCGTAGCTCCCGTTGTCGTGGACGCGCGTGCCGTCGACCACGAGATCGCCCGCGTCGATGTACACGCCGTACGACTGCGAGTCGTGGATGCGCGACTGCGTGACCGAGGTCGTGTTCGGCGCCTGCGAGTGGATGCCGTAGAGCGCGTGCGCGATCTCCACGTTGTCGAGCGAGGAGTTCGCCGCGGAGCTCGTGAGGCGCACGCCGTACCAGTCTCCCGAGCTCGGCGTGGTGGACGCGCTGCGCAACACCACCGGCGATGGCGTCGTCCCGTCCGCCACGAGCCGGCCGAGCACGATCAGCTCGGTGCGGTTCGTCTGGAGGTTGCCGGCCATGCTGTCCGTCCCCGCGAAGCGCACCTCGGTGCCCGCGTCGATCGTGAGCGTGACGCCCGGCTCGATCGTGATGTCACCGAGCACTTCGACCGGTCCTCCCGCGGAGGACCACGTGGTGTTCGCGTACAGGTGCCCCTGGATCCCGACGGTCGGCGCGCCGTCGTACACGAGCGCGCCGATGTCGCTCCCGTCCGACGCATGCCCGCGCGCCGGCGAGTTCGTCGTCACGCGGAAGTCGCGCCCGACGCGATCCACGACGAGCGGGTTCTCGGTGATCCCGCCCGTCCCCGCCGAAGTCCCGGAGTAGTCCGTCGAGTGCCCCCACACCAGGTTGTACGAGACGGTGGAGTTCGGCGTCCCGGTGCGGACGACGCCGGTCGAGCCGTTCGAGAGGACGAGGTTGTCCTGGAACGTCGTCGTGAGCGTCCCGCCCTGCTCGTACATGTACACGCCGTACGTGTTGTTCTCCGCGATCGTGTTGCCGGTGACGGCCACGTTGTACGTGCCGGTCGTCGTGCGGAGGTAAACGCCGTGGCTGCCGTTGTCGTAGATCTGCGAGTCGGTGACGGTCCCGTCCGCGTTGTAGAAGTAGAGGCCGTAGCTCCCGTTGTCGCGCACGATCGCCTGCGAGACGTCGAGCGCGCCGCCGTTCTCGACGTACACGCCGTACGACTGGGACTCCTCGATCGTCGAGCGCTGCACGGACGACCCCGCCGGAGCGTTGCTGTGGACACCGTAGCGCGCGAACCGAATCGACGCGTAGTCCACGATCGACGCCGACGCGCCCGAGAGGAGATGGATCCCGTACCAGTCGCCCGACGACGGCGACGCCGCGGCGCTCTCCATCACGATCGGCAACGACACCGTCCCGTCGGCGACGAGCGAACCCGCGACCCTCAGCTCCGTCCGCGCGGTGTCGGCGCCCGCGCCCATCTGATCCGCCCCCGATGCGAAGCGCACGATCGCGCCCGGCTCGATCGTCAGCGTGACGCCCGGCTCGATCGTGAGGTCACCCGTCACGAGGTGTGGGGACGCCGCCGCGGAGAGCGTCGTGTTGACGAAGAGGTGCCCGACCAAAGTCGGCGTGAGCGCTCCGTTGTACGGGAAGGCGCCGATGTCCGTGCCGTCGGACGCCGCCATGCGCGCGCCCGAACGGGACGTGGGCCGGAAGTCACCCGCCGCGGCGTTCACGAGCAACGGGTTCTCGGTGACGCCGCCCGTCCCCGCCGACGTCCCGGAGTAGTTCGTCGAGTGCCCGAAGACGAGGTTGTAGCCGATTGTGGAGTTCGGTGTTCCGGTGCGGACGACGCCGGTCGACCCGTTGTCGATCACCATGTTGTCGCGCACGTCGATCGTGAGTGTGCCGCCCTGCTCGTAGACGTAGATGCCGTACGTGTTGTTGTCGTAGATCGTGTTGTGGACGAGCGAAGACGTGTACGAGCCGGTCGTCGTCCGGAAGTACGCGCCGTGGCTCCCGTTGCCCTCGATGAGCGAGCCCGACAGCGCGACGCCCGAGTTGTAGGCGTAGACGCCGTAGCTGCCGTTGTTGCGGATCGTGAGGCCGCTCGCCATCACGTTCGACGCGCTCTCCGCGTACAGGCCGTAGCTCGTCCCGTTCATGATCGAGCCGCCGGTGATCGTGGGTGAGCCGCCGACGACGTGGATGCCGTAGACACACGCGGTGGTGTCGACGTTCGTGAGGGTCGCGCCGGTCGAGTAGTCCTCGATGCAGCGGTGCCCGCGCTCCACGTCCGCGTTCGCGATCGTCACGGTGCTCCCGGCCTCGAACACGAGGCCGTAGAGGTCGCCGGTCGAGGGCGTCCCGGCGCCCGAAACGAACGCGACCGGGCTGCCGGTCGTGCCGTTCACGGTGAGCGTGCCGTTGACGATCAGCTCGGTTCGCTGGGCGTCGCGCCCGGAGCCGAGCGAGTCGCCGGGGCCCATGCGTACGGTGACGCCCGCGCCGATCGTGAGCGTGAGTCCAGTCGGCACCGTGAGGTCGCCCGCGAGCGTGTACGGCGACCCGGCGGCGTTCCAGGTCTGGGATCCGACGAGGTTGCCGGGAGGGACGGTCGTCTGCGCGAACGCGGTCGCGGGGAAGAGGAGGAGCAGGGCAGCGAGTCGGATGTGCATGAGCGGGTCCGAGAGATTGATACGACGACGGGGGCGCGATCTACCCCTCCCGATACCGTCTGGTATGCTGATCGCAGAGGCCCTCGTGTACGCTCGCTCCGCCGCCCTCCTCGCTCTCGCCGCCTGCGCGACGGCGCCCCCGCCGCCGCACGCCGAGCTCGCGCGCGAGCTCGAGGCCGCGGTCGGCGCGGAGGCGGCGGTGATCCCGTTCGAGGTGGATCCCGTCTGGGTGCGCAAGGCCCGCGCGGAGCTCGTCCTCCTCCGCTCACCCGAGTCCCGCGCCCAACACCTGATCGATCTCCTCAACGACCCGAACGGCTTCGGCGTCGAGTACGACGCGGACGCGAGCCTCACCGCCAACGAGGCTCTCGCCGCGCGTCGCGGGAACTGCTTCTCCTACGCCGCGATCCTCGTGGGCCTCGCGCGCGCCCTCGGGATGCGCGCAGAGTTCGCCGAGTTCGAACACGAAGAGACGCGCTACGAGCGCTGGAAGATGATCGTCCGCAGCGGCCACGTGACCGCGGTGATCAACACACCCGACGGCTACGTCGCGATGGAGTACGGCTACGGGATCCGTCGGCGCTGGGAGGTCATCAGCGATCGCGAAGCCGTCGCGCACTACTACAACAACCGCGGCTTCATGCGCCTCGCAGACGCCGACCGCGCGCGACGCCCGCTCCCCTGGGACGAGGCCGCCGCCGACTTCGAGCGCTCGGTGAAGCTCGTCGACGACTTCTATCGCGGCTGGAACAACCTCGGCGTCGCGATGTCGCGGCTCGGCCGCGAAGACATCGCGCGCACCCACTACGAACGCGCGCTCGCGTACGAGCCGACCGCGGCGACGGCGCACCTGAACCTCGGCGTGTTGTTGTTGAGGCGCGGCGAGATCGAAGGCGCCGTGGAGCACTTCAAGCGCGCCGCGACGCTCAGTCCGGACGACGCGCGCGCGGAGCGCCTCGAGGGGTTGGCGCTCGGGGTGGCCGAGCGGCGCCGCCGAACCCGGCGGCACCGCATCGAGTGAGGATCAGCGCTCGAACAGACCGATGAACGCGCCGACGTTGTCGGTGACGATCGCGATCTTGCCGACCTCGGGGATCGGGATCTCTTCGACGATGACGTTGCCGCCGTTGTCCTTCACGGTGGTGCGCGCCGTCGCGAGGTCCTTCACGACCACGAACGACAGCCAGTGCGCGGGCGCGCCGCCCTGCGCGAGCTGGGCGTCGGCGACGCCCTTGCCGTTGACCTCGAAGGTCGTCATCCCGTGGAAGTCGGCGACCTGCCAGCCGTACACCTTCGGGTAGAACGCCTTCGCGGCCTCGACGTCCGTGGTGTTGAGCGTGTCCCAGCAGAAGTTCCCGGGCGGCGGCGCGTCGAGGGCCGGCGGATCACCCTGCGCCGACTTGAACGCGGTGGTGTACGCGTGCTGCGGATCGCCGATGACGGCCATGCGGCCGACGTTCGGGATGTCCATCGGCTCGAGGCCGATCGTCCCGCCGCCGGACTTCGCGGCCGCGACGGCCTCGTCGACGTTCGGGACGGAGACGTACGCCATCCAGTGGGGCGGCACGCCCTCCTTCGGCATCTTGGTGAGGTCGAAGACGCCGCCCTGCGGGACCTCGCCGTTCATGATCATGGTGTAGGCGCCGTCGGGCATCGGCACCTCGTTGAACGTCCAGCCGAAGAGCGGGCCGTAGAACTTCTTGGTGGCCTCGATGTCGGGTGTCGCCACCTCGTGCCAGACGAAGCGACCCGGTGTGAAATTGGATTCAGTCATGCGGTAGTTACCCCCTTGGAGGCAGGGAATCTCGCTGCATACCGACCGGTCGTCAAGGTGTCCCCGGCGCGTTTCCGCGCGCGGTCGTGTGCGGTACACCAGGGCCCTCCATGCGGCGGATCTGGCTCCTCGTCCTCGCGTACGCGACCGGCTGCACGGCCATCACCGACAACATCTCCAAACAGTATGGGCGCGACGCCGCGAACACGGCCAACCGAGGCATCGCGAAGGTGGTCGCGGGCGGGCCGACGGCGTCGTTGGCGGTCGGCGTGGCGGACGGCGCCATCGAGTCGAACCTGGCGATCGGGTACTACGCGACGGCGCTCGGCGCGCGGCGGCCGACCCTCCCGGCCGGCTATCGCGTGTCGGATCTCCCGTCGATCGCGACGAGTGATCTGGTGTTGGTGCTCGGCGCCGAGGGCGGGTGGATGTTCGCGCGCGAGGCCGCGTTCGGCGCGCTCCACCTCGGCGCGGGGTGGTCGCTGATCTCCGGCGGGATGCGCGTGACCGGGGCGTACGACGGCGACCACTTCGGCTTCGCGATCGGCCCGGAGGCGATCGTCCACCTGAGGTTGGATCACGTCGGTGCGAACGAGTCCGAAGTGCAAGCCTTCTTGCGCGCCGACTTCTTCGTCGGCGAACGCTCGCGCTACGCGAACCAGTACCTCGCGGGCGCGCGCTTCTTGTTCGACCTCTACTGAAGCCGCCCGCTACGGGCCTCGATCGAGGCCCCACGCGGCGCGGAGGTACTCAGGGCTGTACGGCATCAGCTGCCCGAGCAGCTGCCCGGGGCGCATGAACGGCGCGTTGAAGAAGTCTTGCCACGCCGGGGCGCCGTTCACCGAGTCCCAGCCGAGACCGCCGGTCGCAAAGCTCCCCGGGCCCATCGCGTTGACGATGTCCGGGCCGGGGCCGCCGTGCGCGTGGTTGAAGCCGCCGACCGCGTCGACGCGATCGAAGCCCCAACCGCCACCGACGGTGTTGCCGTGGCCGAGCGCGCGCACGCGGTCGGGGCCGACATTGCCGCGCACGACGCCGTTGTTCCCGCGGAGCGCGACGTCGTCGGCGCCCCACCCGCCGCGGAGCGTGTTGTGGTTGCCGGCGCCGCGGATCAGATCCGCCCCGAAGCCGCCGCCGACGTCGTTGCCGTGACCGGCGACGTGCATTCGATCCGGGCCGAGGTTGCCGCGCACGAGGTTTTGGTTGCCGCGCACGTGGACGTCGTCCGCGCCGCCGCCGCCGCGCACCGCGTTTCCATTGCCGCGGACGCGCACTCCGTCGGCGCCCCACCCTCCGCCGACGTCGTTGCCGTGGCCGGTGACGGCGATGCCGTCGTGACCGTGGCCGCCGCGGATGGCGTTGCCGTTGCCCTGGGCGTCGATGATGTCGCCCTGGGCCCCGCCGTGGATGCGCACGTGGTGACCGCGGCTGTTGATGACGTCGGCGCCGCCGCCGCCCGCGATGTCGGTGCCGTTGGCGCCGTTGATGATGCGATCGCGGCCCTGGTTGCCCTCGACGCGGATCGGAACGTCGACGCTGGGGTCGACCCGGATCGTGTCGTCGCCGCCGCCGCCCTTGATGGTCAAACGACCCATCTGCTCCTGGGTCAGGCGGAAGCGCTCCTGGTCGACGCGGACTTCGTAGAAGTCGTTCTCGCGCCCAGTGACCTTGCGGACATCGATGTTGTTGTTCGCGCCGCCGCCCCGGAACACCAGGCGGCCGCCCGGCTCCTGCGTCAGCGATGACCCGCCGAACTTGAACGTGTTGCTGTTGCTGTCGGGACCGAAGAGATGAGAGACGACTCGCATGGTCCCGTGGATTAGCGAAAACGGTGCCAGGTCCAGGGGCGTGCGGGCGCCGGGTGGAGTCGTCGGCGATCGCCGACGATCCGCCGGTGGGATCCGACAGCACCCCGGGGAGGGACGATGCCGAAAGTGACGGAGCACAAGGGCCTCGAGG
>JAUHYN010000519.1 GCA_030426505.1 bacterium
CCGAAGCCTCGGCTACGACATCCCCGCCACCGACCTCCCGCCGGGCGCGACGCTCTTCGTGAGGAAGCCTTTGTAGGAAGTTATTCACCACGGAGGGCCACTGAGGGGGCGCTTGGTGCATGCTTGAGCACGGCGGTTCATGTCGATCCATTCGGCGTGGATCGAGACGATGGTGTCCGCGGGGATCCCGATGATCTCGTCCCCCTTCACCTCGCCGTGGCTCGACCACACGGACCACCCGCTGCGCATGCCCTCGAGCTCGATGGTCGCGGTCGCGGCGACGATGAGACCTCCGAGGATCCAGGTTCGCATGTGGGGAACTTCGGTCTTCACGCGCTGGGTTTTAGCGCATTCGTCGAGGAGAAGCCCCTGGTCGTTCGGCCGGGGGCGACGAGCGCGCGCGCGATCCCGCGTTGCGACGGGTCGTCCGGCGCGCGATCGACCCGCGATTCGATGTCCGAAGACGCGCGCTTCGCGTGCCCGCGCGGAATCTCATGGAGCCGTTTCGACACGGGGCGGCCGCGCGCGGCGTCCATGTGAACGAGTCGAGTCGTCACCGCAGCCGCGGCGACTCCACCTTCATCACGTGCAGGGGCGCCTCCACGCCGCCCGGCAACACCGCGAACAACCGGATCTCGCGCGGGACGAGCGCGCCGTCCACCTCCTCGTAGCCGCCGTACCGCGCGAGGCCCCGCGCGCTGCGCATCATCTCGCGCACCGTGTACTCGACCCGGTCGAGGCGCCCCGTCGCGCGGTCGATCCACAGCAGGTACTGATCGTCCGCGGTGTGCGCTTCGAGCGAACCCCACGTCACGAAGACGCGATCGTACGTGTGCTCGCCCTCCGTGGTCGGATCGAGCGCCGCGACGAACTCCGCGTTCGCGATCTCCACCGGCAGCACCAAGAAGTACCGGAGCGTCGGCACCAGGAAGTCCGCGCCGATGAACGCGTCGAGCGCTTCGGCGGGCGGTGACTCGAGCGCACCGCCCGGCGGCCGCCGGTAGAGCGCGAGGTCCTTCATGCCCCACTCCGTCCCGCGGTCCGGCCCGTTCGCGAGCACGAAGGACGCCGTCCACGCGCGCGTGTCGAGCGCGACGTCCATGTGTTGCGGACTCGCGTCGAACGGGTCCGCGAGCGTCCCCACCACGCCGCCCCACGTGTCGACGAGCGTGAGCTCCAGCCGCGTGTGCTCGCGCAGGGCGTCGCGGCCGTGCGTCGCGGCGAGGCGTTCGAGGATCGCGCGACCCTCGACGGCGCGCGCGTCCGAGATGCCGGCTTCGAGTTCTCGCGGCGTCAGATCCTCCAAACGAACGGTCGGCACCAACGCGATCACGCCGACGACGGCCCCCGCGATCCACAGCTTCCGCATCTTCGTCTCCTCCGGAGCGACGTCGCGCCGCCCCCGTGATCAACCCAGGACGCCGAGCGCCACCCGCACCGCGTCCTTCAACGCGCGCGGCGTCGCGCCCGAACGCGCCAACACGCTGAGCCCCGCCGCGTTCACCACGAGGTGTCGCGCGAGCGAGCGCGGCCGCTCCGACGACGTGATCTCGCCGGCCGCCTGCGCGCGCCCGATCGCCTTCGCGATCAGCGACTCCATCCGATCGAAGTGTTCCCGCGCCGTGTCCGCCATTGCGGCGTCGACCGTCGCGAGCTCGAGCGTCGACTTCACGAGGAAGCACCCGCGCCCGCCCTCGGGCGAGGACAGCGCGGTCACGACCACGTCGAAGTAGGCCTGGATCGCCGCGAGGCCGGCGTCGGGCGCCTCGAGCGGCGCGAGGAACGCGTCGATGATGCCGCGGCGGTAGTGCTCGAGCGCCCGCTCGAACAGCGCGCGCTTGTCACCGAACGTGTTGTAGAGGCTCTGCGCCCCGATCCCCATCCGGTCCGCGAGGGCGGTGGTGGAGGTCGCGTCGTAGCCGTTGGTCCAGAACAGATCGAGCGCCGCGAGCAGCGCCTGGTCCTCGTCGAACTTCCGGGGCCGACCCACGCCACACACCGTCCCGCGTTTTTGATTGTTCTGTCAAATACTCCCGCGCTCTGCACAGGATCGTGTGTCGCGTGAAGGCGGTGACACAGGCCGGCCCGGTGTCATCGGAGCGTAAGTCCTCGAAACGAGGTCGCCGCAACGTTGGCCCACCCGTTGCTTTGTAAGAGGGCATGAACACGAACAAGACGCTCGCCGCCCTCACGACCCTCGCCGCCGCCCTCCTCGTCGCCAACGTGGCCGACGCCGCCGAAGACGCCAAGACCACGGCCGTCGCCGCGGACCGCTACCACGAGGCGCACGTTATCGAGCGCGTCCGCACCGGCAAGAAGGCGAACGCCGTGTTCAGCGCGCAGCCCGCCGCCCTCGCGCAGGGCGCCGACGTCGTCTTCGAGGCGCGCTCGGTGTCGGGCTCCGAGGAGACGGTCCGCTGGCGCTGCGTCGCGCGTGACAACGTCGAAGAGTGCTTGGGTGCGCCGCTGTCGCTCGAGTACCGGACCGCCGACGACAAGATCACGCTGACCGTCATCGTGGTCCCCGAGCGCCCGGATGTGATGCTCGCGAGCGCGGAGTGAGAGGAGGCGCCCGCCGCCACCCTCCCCGTTCCGGCCGGCGAGCCCCTCGGCGTCGGACGGTCGTCCGAGCCGTTGACCGTTCGGTTGACTCTGCTCCGGAGCCGGGTTTTCCTGTCACCCATGGACCTGCCCCGCATCCAGTCGGCCGTCGACGCCGCCCAGCAGCTCCGACTGTCCGGCGTTCAGCTCCCCACCAACGACACGTCACGGGTGGCCTTCGAGCAAGCGCTCGCCGGGGTCGGCGCGCAGCACGCGGACGCGGTCTCCGCGCTACGCGACGTCGCCGGCGACGCGGCGAGTTTCCTGGCTTTCCGCGCGCTCTTCAACGCGAGTCAGGGCGGCGAGGCGAAGGGCACGGCGAGCTCCGAGCAGGCCCGGCACCGTATGGCCGGGCGCTCGTTCGGGCAGGCGTCGATGTTCCACCCGTCGATGTTCGCAGGGATCGGTCGCGACGACACCTCGAGCACGCTGGGCCTCGGGACGATCTTCGGGGGTGATGTGGCCGGGGTCGACGTGCAGGCCGGTCGCGAGCTCCTCGGCGCGCTCGCGACGGATCCGAACCTAGCGGCGAAGCTCCTCGGTCCGGGATGGAAGGTGTCAGGACACGCCGCATCCGCGAGCGGCAACGATCGCGCCGCGCGCTTCGAGGTCATGCACGAGAGCGGCGCCAAGTTCATCGTGACGGCGGATGTGCCGCCGTCGCCCCGCGGCCTCGCACCGGCGAGCCGCCCGGGCGATCGCCTGCCGTCGATCGCGTTCGAGGTGGTTCAGGTCGACGATCGACTTGCCCCCGCGGGCAACTCGGGCCCGCAGTGGCTCTCGCCCACGCAGGCGCAGCCCCTGTTCGAGGCGCAGCAGAAGCTGGCGGACCTTTTCGGCGGACGGCTCGCCGTGCGCCACCGGGACTCGAGGCCGCCGGAGCCGCCGTCGAAGACGCTGCGGCGCCCGATCGAGCGCCGCGACGTCGTGGATGCGACGGCGCATATGGCATCGCGGCGGCGCGAGTAGGCGCAACGGCTCGAAACGTCGGTCGCATCGGGCCTCTGGTCCCGAGCGCCCACGACGTGATGCTCGCGGGCGCCGATTGAGAACGAAGGCGCCCGAACCGCGACGAGGGATGCGCGGTCCGGGCGTTCGAGTCAGGAGGCGGGTCGGGTCGGCATCGTCCGATCGTCCGGCCGGTGCGACGCGGCGCCGTTCGTGGGCGCCGCCGGCAACGCGACCGAGCCCAACACCTGCTCCACGCTCCCCAGGTCCGACGGCAGCAACACCGAGTGCTTCCCGGACGCCAGGTTCCCGAGCTGCGTCACCAGCTGCTGCGACAAACGAAGGTTCGTCGCTTCCACGCCGCCCGGTCGCGACAGCGCCGCGCCGATCTTCTCGATCGACTCCGCCGTCGCCTGCGCGACCGCGAGGATCTCCTGCGCGTGACCCTGCGCCTCGTTGATGCGGCGCTGCTTCTCGCCCTCGGAGCGGTTGATCGTCTCGCGCATCACACCCTCCGACTCGTTGATCCGCGACCGCATCTCGCCCTCGGCCCGCGCGAGCACCGCGCGGCGATCACGCTCGGCGGCCATCTGCCGCTCCATCGCGTCGCGCACGGTGGGCGGCGGCACGATGTTCTTCACCTCGTAGCGGTGGACACGAATGCCCCACGCCTCGGCGACCTCCGACAGCACCCCGACGACGCGCGAGTTCACCTCGTCGCGCTCCTCGAAGGTGCGGTCGAGCTCGAGCGTACCCACGACGGAACGCGTCGTGGTCTGCGCGAGCTGAATCGCCGCGAAGCGGTAGTCGGTGATGCCGTAGGACGCCATCTTGGAGTCTTCCACCGAAAGATAAATGACGCCGTCGACTTCCACTTTCACGTTGTCTTTGGTGAACGCCTCTTGGGGCGGAACCTCCATCGACTCTTCTTTCAAGTCGCGTTGAAACGCGACCTTGTCGATGAAGGGCACCAAAATCTTAAAGCCGGCGCCCAGAGTACGGTGGTATTTTCCCAAGCGCTCGACGATGAACTCGGTGCGCTGCGGCACGATGCGAATGCAGCGGGCAAAGTTCCACGCAAGGATGCCAAAAAGACCGAGCCAAAGACCGACGGTGGCGAGGTTCAAAATCGTATCCATGATCTACTCCTCCCCGATGGCGGAGCCGACTTCGTTCACGCCTTGAAAGAACCCTTTGATGTTGGCGAGCCCCTCGGGGACAACGCTGACGTCGGCGCTTTCAAGCACCGCGCCCACCTCGTCGACAAACTGTTCCACCAGTTGCAGTTGAACCGCGGTGGTGCCGCCGGGTTTACGGGTGGCCTCCGCCACCATTCGAATGGCCTCGGCGCTGGCATCGGCGAGGGTGGCGATGGCGGCGGCCCGACCTTCCGCTTCGTTGATGCGCTTTTGGCGCTCTCCCTCGGACAGGTTGACCGCTTTAACGCGCTCGCCTTCGGAGATGTTGATCGCCGCTTCTTTGCGGCCCGACGAAATCACGATGTCGGCGCGCTTGTCGCGTTCGGCCTCCATCTGTTTTTCCATGGTGTCGACGACGCGCTGGCTCGGCGTGATGTTCATGATTTCGTAACGAATGACTTTGACGCCCCAAGGGTCGGACGCGCGGTCGATTTCCTTCACGATATTTTCGTTGATGCGGTCGCGTTCGCTGAAGGTGTCGTCGAGCGCAAGCTTTCCGATTTCGGATCGCATCGTGGTTTGCGCGAGGTTGATCGACGCTGCGCGATAGTTGCCGATGCCATAGCTGGCCTTCTTGGGGTCGACGACTTTGAGGTACACGATGCCGTCGACCTCGACCTGAATGTTGTCGCGGGTAATGCACGATTGACTTGGGACATCGATGGCCTGCTCCCGCACGTCGTGGCGATAGGCGGCGCTGTCGATGAAGGGCACCATGAAGTGAAAGCCCGGCTCGAGGGTTTTCTCAAAGCGCCCCAACCGCTGCTTGATGACCATCTGACGCGTGGGCACGATGATGAACGTCTTCCAGACGACCAAGAGCATCGCGATAAAAATCAAAGTGAAGACAAACCCAAACATCGAATCTCCTTCGTCAACGCGACTTGCGTTCACGCCCGCGCGCTAAATCTCGCCGTCGCTTTTCTCTGACGTCGATAGCGCTGCAGGCACTTGGTCCCCGGTCTCCCCTTTGGCGGGAAGAGATGGAAGGTCGGCCGCATCGACCGGCTCCACTTGCCACTCAAGGTTGTTCAAAAACGAAAGCCTCGCTTTTTGGCCGCTTTCGATGGTCCCACGAAGGCTGCGGGCTTTCCACGTCGTGCCTTGGTAGCGAATGCGGCCGCCGTCGGCATCTTCTTGGACAGTCTCCACCACGTCGACGATTTTGCCATATGCGCGCGTGTGCTCGTCGATGTCGCCCACGTGTTCCTCAATCACGGCGAGTCCGACAAGTATGTGTCGATCTCCAACCAGATCAAGGGTTTCGATTTCGGGTTCGTCGGTGGCGCCGCCGGTCTGACGCTGCACTTCGCCATCGGGGCGGTGCCCGCCGATGTCGGCTTGGGGGCCGGTCTCGCCGCAGCGATCGCCGTCGGCCTGTTCGTCGCCGCGGCTGTGGCATTCGGGATCGGATGGGCGGGACGGAACAACGGCGCGGCCGACGCCGGCGTGGCCCTCGGTCTCGCCGGTGCAGCGAACCTCGCTGCCGCCGCGGGCGTCGTCGCCTGGTCGGCGATGCGCTACCCGACCGTGGCGCCC
>JAUHYN010000520.1 GCA_030426505.1 bacterium
CGTGTACCGCGCCCTGTACAACCGCCTCGAGCTCAACAGCTTCGCGCAGCCCTTCCATCGCCCGCTCGTCGAGCTGTCGACGTACCTCGAACACTTCGGACTCACGCGCCGCTCGATCGCGGAGACGATGTTCGGTTCGATCGCGGCCACCGACGGCCTCGTGACCACGACCGGCCTCGGCATCGTCGGTCGCGAGCGTGACCTGATCGATGCGCCAGACGAGGACGCAGCGCGCCTCGCAGCGCTCTACCAGATGACCGTCCCGGTCCCGGCCGCGACGCCGCCCGACGCGCAAGCGCTGATGCGCGTCGCGGACGTCGACCGCGACACGCTCGACGCGCTGCTGAACACGCGCTTCGTCACGGCGCAGGGGACCGAGGTCGTCGAGATCGTCGCCGTCGTGAGCGAGGACGCGCTGCAACCCGACCGCGAGGAGGTCCGGGGCCTCACGCTCGGCGTGCTCGATCGCCTCCACCGCTTCACCCGACTGATGCGCCGCATCTCGATGGAGGTCGCCGATCTCGATCTCCTCGTCGAGCACATCCACCGCGCCGAAGGCACGGCGGACCGCCGCACGTTGCCGCTGCTCGAGCTCGTGTACGCGAAGGACCTCGTGGAGCGCCTCCGACTCGACGCCGACGAGGTGGCCGCGCTGATCGATCGCATCGACACCAGCGGCGTTCCGTCGCTGTTCGATCGCCTCTTCAACCTCGACAGCTTCGCGCGCCACTCACCCTGGGCCCCGGCGACCCTCGCCCTCCCGTTCCTCCACCCCGCGTTCGGAGGCAGCGGCGCAGCGACGACCGACGTCCAGCACCGCCTCCTCGCCGGCCTCTCGATCGACGACGACGAGCTCTTCGTGATGCTCGAGGCGCTCGCGGGCCCGCTCGGGCTGTCGCCGACGAACGAGTTCACGGTCTCGCTCGACTCGCTGTCGATCCTCTACCGGCACGCGCGGACGCAGCGCGCCCTCGGGCTCACGATGCCCGAGCTCTTCGCGCTGATCCGAATGGCCCCGACGATCGCGGGCGATCACCTCGCGGACGCGGACGACGTCCGCGCGCTCGAAGACGTCGTGACCTGGATGCGCGAGGCGGGCCGCACACCGGCGGAGCTCGCCACGATCGTCGGCGACCCCTTCGCCGTGCCCACCACCACGCCCGAGGCGCGCACCGAACAGATCCTCCAGGCGATCGTCCCCGGCGAGGACCTCGTGTTCGCCGAGACGCTCCTCGCGTTGAGCGGCGCGGTCTCCGAGGAGGCCTCGATCGCGATCTTCGCGAGCAACCCGACGCTCGTCACGTCCTCGGGAGCGCCGGGCGCGCTCGTCGTCGCCCGCACGTATTCACGCGCGGCGGCGGTGACGCTCCCCGCAGGCAGTCTCCTGACCGCGGCCGACGTCCACGCGGCGCTTCGACCGTACCTCCCGTCCGAGGTCGTCACCGCCGCGGCCGCGGAGGCGTTCGACGTCACCGCGGCGAAACTGAGCGCGCTCGCGCGCCTCGCGGGCCACGACCTCGAGTCCGACGCCATGCATCGCTCGCTGACGGACATCGTCGCCGGTGCCGCCGCGCCCGCGGCGCTCACCGTGATCGTGAGCGCGCTGATGCGTCTCGTCCCGCAGTACGCGCACACTCGGATCGACGCGGCCGCAGTCGACTTCGTGGCGACCCACGCCGCGGATCCGGGCGGCGTGTTCCGCACCAACGACCTCGCCGCTCCGACGATCGAGGTGCTGCGTCAGACGGACGCCTTCGCGACCCTGCTCCCCCGCGATCCGGAGGCGCGCGTCGCCGTCTACGATGTGCTCGCGGCCTACGACCCCGCGACGCGGACGTTCCCGGCCGCCGCGATCGAGACGTTCGCCGCGATCGTCGATGCCGAGCTCGCTCTCGTGACGGCCCTCCCCGGCTCGCTCGATCTCGGCGACGGCGCGCTGGAGGCCTTCGAGCGGCTGCGCGCGTGTGTCGAACTCGCGCAGCACTTGGGGGTCGGCGCCGACGCGCTCCCGCTGTTCGTCTCCAACGACTACGAAGCGCTCGACCGCGCCGTCGGCGCGATCACCGCTGCGTTCCGAAACAAGTACGAAGACGAGGAGTACCGCGAGAAGATCGAGCCGTTCGAGGGACGCGTGCGCGAGGCGAGGCGCGACGCGCTCGTCGACTACCTCCTCCGCTCTCACCCGACGCGCACGTTCGAGTCCCGGGCGGATCTCTACAAATACTTCCTCCTCGACACGCAGATGTCGGACTGCGCCCGGACGTCTCGCTTGGTCGCTGCGATCTCGAGCCTCCAGCTCTACGTCCAGCGCATCCTCCTCCGCCTGGAGGCCACGCCGTACGACGAGGCGCCGTCGATCGAGGTCACGCTCGCGGACGACGCGAAGGCGCAGTGGTCCTGGCGAAAGAACTACCAGGTGTGGGTCGCGAAGCTGAAGGTCTTCCTCCACACCGAGCGCTACATCGAGCCGGATCTCCGCGATAACAAGACGCCGCAGTTCGAAGACCTCGAGTCCGATCTGCTCCGACAGGAGATCGACGACGAGACCGTGCGCACCGCGTACGCGCGCTACATGCGCAGCTTCGAGAAGGTCGCCACGCTAGACGTCGCCGGTACCTTCCACCAGCTCGACGAATCCGCCGACACGCTCCACATGTTCGGGGTCACGCCCGACGATCCACTCGAGCTCTACTACCGCCGAATCCACAACGTGTACGCCGCGGAGGTTCCCGGCGCCGCGGTCGCGATCGAGTACGAGCCGTGGCGCCCCGTGGCGCTGAGGATCCCCGTCCGCAAGGTCTCGCCGATCGTCGTGCTCGGTCGGCTCTACCTCTTCTGGCTCGAACAGGCCGCGCGTCCGCGGCGCGAAGCGATTGGCGACAAGACCGACTTCGTCGGGTACCGCCACAAGCTCACGCTCAAGTTCTCGAGCCTCCTCCTCGACGGGACTTGGGCGCCGCCTCAGGTCATCCCGCTCGACCGCGGCCCGTTCGACGCGAGTGACGAGGGCGTCGTGATCGAAGACCTCTTCGACGGTGACGAGCTCCGCGCGCTCCGCACGCGCTACCTCCCGTCTTCGGATCCGCTGACCGGCCCCACGTCGCTGACCTCGCAGCTCGCGGCGTCGATCTTCGAGCGCGCGCGTCGCGACCCCGAAGTGCTCACGCAAGCCGCCGTGCCGATCCGGGTCGAGCGCGCTTCGAGCTACACCACCTTGTTCGTGAACTACACGGAGGCGGCGGTCCTCGATCTGATGACGCCGCAGTACGACGACGCGGTCCACGTCGAGGCCAAGGAGGGGTACGCGCTCCGTGGGCTCCGGTGGGAGCGCGTCTATCCAGACATGAAGGGGACCGAAACGCTCGCGGTCGTCGGCGCCGACTTCACACTCCGCTCCACGGTGGACCTCTTCGAGCGACGCCTCGTCTACGCCTACCCCGCGATCACGAACACGCTGTACGAGACCGCGGGTCACGAACGCCTCGTGGCGAACGGCCCCGAGCTCCAGTACGGCTTCCGACGCCAGTGGGTGTCCGGCGATCAATACGCGGACGCCGTCCGTATCGGCGCCGGCCTGCAGTCCGTCCGCGAGCCATGGCCGCTGATGCGCGTGCGCCCGGTGCACGGCGTCGACCTCGGCCTCGAGATCATCAACGGGACGCTCACCGACGGTCTCCTCGACATCAACGGCGACCTCCTCTACGTGCATCGCTACGGGTACGGCGGCTGGCCGTATATGCTGAAGCGCCTCGGCACGACGTTGGGTCGTCGCATCTCGCGCATCCTCTTCGAAGGCGGCTTCGAGCGCCTCCTCGACATCGAGACACAGTCGTCGCTCGAGGAAGACCGCCTGCCCGTCGAGCTCGAGACCTACGTGTTCGACGACAGCAACCGCGGGCGCCTCGACTTCACGGGATCCCTCGGGACGTACTTCCGCGAGATCTTCTTCCACATCCCATTCCTCATCGCGAACGCACTCAACAGCCAGGGTCGCTACGAGGAGGCCCACCGCTGGTACGGCTTCATCTTCGATCCGACGTCCACGAACGTCCCCGATGATCTCGACACGATCGCGGATCCGGCCGAGCGCGAGAAGCGCGCGAACGATCGCGTCTGGCAGTACCTCGAGTTCCGCGACCACACCGTCGCGACGCTCCGCGAGCGCCTCTCCGATCGCAACGCGCTGGCCGCGTCGGATCGCGACCCATTCAACCCGCACGCGATCGCGCGCCTCCAACCCGGCAAGTACATGAAGGCCATCGTCATGAAGACGGTGGACAACCTGATCGACTGGGGCGACGACCTGTTCGCGCGCGACACCACCGAGTCGATCAACGAGGCCACGCTCCTGTACGTGATGGCCGCCGAGATCCTCGGCGAGCGCCCGGCGGAGATCGGCGCTTGTCCCGAGGACTCGAGCGATGAGCGCACCTACGTCAACCTCCGCGAGCGCATGCGCGCCCGCGCGGACGCGCTCGGCGCCGCCGCGCTCGAGGACTTCGAGCCCCGTACGCCGGTCCCGCCCGAGCCCGAGCCGGAGGACGACGGCGACGACTTCATCGGCGTCTTCTGGATCGACCGCTTCTCGGAGATCGCGCACCTGCTCTTCGACGTCGGCGCGGTCACGACCACCGACGACTCGACTTCGGACGGCAGCACCTCGCCCGCCCTCCTCGACGTGCCGCTCCTCGAGCGCCTGCCTCATGCGGAGGAGCTCCGTCCGGGCGGGATCGACTGGCACCTCCCCGAGCCGAACTTCGGCGGCCACCCGACGCGACCCGACCTCGGGAGCACGCTCCTCGAGCGCGTCGGCATCTTCTGCCTACCGCACAACGAGGACTTCCTCGCGTACTGGGAGCGCGTCGAGGATCGCCTCTACAAGATCCGCAACTGTATGAACCTCAGCGGCGTGCGTCGCGAGCTCCCGCTGTTCTCTCCGCCGATCGATCCGAGCCTGCTCGTGCGCGCGCGCGCCGCCGGTGTCCCGCTCGACGACGTGCTCGCCGCCAGCCGCGGGGAGGTCCCGCCGTATCGGTTCGGGTTCCTCGTGGCGAAGGCGAAGGAGTACGCGACCGCGCTGCAGAGCTTCGGCGCCGCGATGCAGAACGCGATGGAGAAGCGCGACGGTGAGGACCTCGCGCAGCTCCGCCTCGTGCATCAGGATCAGATCCTCGGCCTCTCCACCAAGCTCCGTGATGACGAGGTCGCCGCGGCCGAGGCCTCGCTCGCGAGCCTCGAGCGGCGCCGCGCCACCGTGATGCACAAGCAGATGCACTTCACGCGGCTGCTGGAGTCGGGGCTCAACGCGTGGGAGAGCGCGCAGCTCGGCATGCTCCACGCCGGCAACATTCTCTCCGCGCTGGAGCCCGCGTACGTCACCGTCTCGGCGGTCACGCACCTCATCCCGAAGATCCTCGGCGTCGCCTCCTCGACCGGCGGCGACGAGACCTCGCAGTCGCTCGAAAACTTCGGCAAGTCACTCAAGGGCTTCGGTGAGGCGTTGAGCCGCGCGTCGGGTTCGATGGGTTTGGAGGCGACGTTCGAGCGCCGCGCCCAGGGGTGGCGCTTCCAGCTCGAGGTCGCGACGAACGAGCTCGCGGACATCGACCGGCAGATCGACGCCGCGCAGAAGCGGTTGGATATCTCGGTTCAGTCGCAGCTCATTCACGAGCGATCGATCCAGCAACTCACGGAGACCTACGAACAGTCGCAGGACAAGTTCACCAACCTCGGCCTCTACACGTGGCTCTCCACACAGCTCCACCGCCTCTACCGACAGGCCTACCAGGACGCCATGACCGTCGCCCGCCTCGCGGAGCGTGCGTACCGATTCGAGCGGCCGACGGACACGACCGTCGCGCTCGCGGGGAGCTACTGGGAAGGCAGCCGCGCCGGCCTCCTCGCGGACCTTTCCGTCCTGCTCCTGTCCCTCCCCGTCCTCTCGCTCCACGGTCTCGGGGGTCAGCACCAGGGCGGAGACCTGCTGCAGATCGACCACAGACCCATCGCTCTTCCCAGAAGCCGCCGGTTCGGCAGCGAGGGAAACACCAGCGTGGCCACATCGTCCACGTCGCCCCGCATGCCGGTCGATGAAATCGTCATGCTGGTTTCCGGAGGCGAGGCAATCAGCACCAGTTCGCGGAGCACATCGGCATTCCGCACCGCGGGCAGCGGAATCTGCCTGCCGGAAAACGGAGAGGTTCCCCCCGGACCGACGCGTTCCCAGGTAATCTGCACCAGGGCCGGGGCCCCGTTGGCCGGAACCACCAGCTCCACTTCGTG
>JAUHYN010000521.1 GCA_030426505.1 bacterium
GGTTCGGTCACCTCGACGGCGCGGGCGATCTCGTCGTCCACCTGGTCAAGGACCGCGACGCGGCGAACAACGACGTCGTCGATCTCGTCGCCGCCAACCAGCTCCCCGTTTTCGTAGACGAAGACACAACAGCCTGATTAGGTTTTCGTCCCTCGCCCTCCAAGGCGCGCCTCGCGAGACGACGGCCGCGCCCGGACATCGAAAGACCACGCCATGCAAGTCACCCTACCCGACGGTTCCCAACGCGAAGTCGACGACGGCGCGACCTTCTTCGACCTCGCCACCAGCATCAGCCCCGGCCTCGCCCGCGTCGTCGTGGCGGCGAAGCTCGACGGCGAGCTCATGGACATCCAGGCGCCCATCCCCCACGAGGGCACGGTCGAGCTCATGAAGGCGGACTCGCCGGAGGGCGAGTGGGTGATCCGGCACAGCTGCGAGCACGTCCTCGCGACCGCGGTGATCCGCCTCTTCGACGGCGCCCAGGTCACGATGGGCCCCGCCGATCACTCGAAGGACTTCTACTACGACTTCGACATCGGTCGCCCCTTCACCCCGGAAGACCTCGCGAACATCGAGGCCGAGATGAAGAAGGTGATCAAGGAGGACGTCGCGTTCGAGCGGAAGGTCGTCACCAAGGAGGAGGCCGCCAAGCTCTTCGCCGAGCTCGGGCAGCGCTTCAAGCCGGAGATCCTCAGCTGGATCAAGGACGAGCGGGTCACGCTCTACCAGGACGCGGACTTCATCGACCTGTGCAAGGGCCCGCACGTCCCTTCTTCGCGGCACATCGGCGCGTTCAAGCTCCTCGGCTCCGCCGGCTCGTACTGGCGCGGCGACGCGAACAACGAGCCGCTGCAGCGCATCCGCGGCGTGGCGTTCAAGGACAAGAAGGCGCTCAAGAAGTACGAGCAGAAGATGGAGCTCGCGGCGCAGCGCGACCACCGCAAGCTCGGCAAGGAGCTCGAGCTGTTCGGCTTCTCGCGGCTGACGCCAGCGTCGCCGTTCTTCATGCCGAAGGGCACGATCGTCTACAACCAGATGCTCGACTACGTGCGGTCGCTCTACAAGCGGCACGGCTACGTCGAGGTCATCACGCCGCAGATCTACAACACGGACCTCTACAAGACGTCCGGTCACTACGACAACTACGCCGACAACATGTACTTCGCCGAACCCGGCAAGGAGGTGTCGAGCGACGGCGAGGGTTCGTCGAGCGCGGACGACCAAGCCGCGGAGTGGTCGGTGAAGCCGATGAACTGCCCCGGCCACTGCGTGCTGTACGGGATGACGCTCCACAGCTTCAGCGAGTTGCCGGTGCGCATGGCGGACTTCGGTCGCTTGCACCGCGCCGAGGGTGAAGCGGTGCATGGGTTGATGCGCGTGCGGACGTTCGCGCAGGACGACGCGCACATCTTCTGCGCCGAGGATCAGATGCAGCCGGAGATGGCGGCGTTCATCGATCTCGTCGACGAGGTCTACAACGACTTCGGCTTGAACGACGTCTCGGTCGCGGTCGCCACGCGCCCCGAGAAGCGCATCGGCACCGACGAGCAGTGGGACCGCGCGGAGAAGGCGCTGATGGACGCGCTCGACGAGAAGGGGCGGCCGTACACCGTGCTCCCCGGCGAGGGCGCGTTCTACGGGCCGAAGATCGAGTTCCACGTGATGGACGTGCTCGAGCGCGACTGGCAGCTCGGCACGCTGCAGGTCGACTTCAACATGCCGGAGCGCTTCGGGCTGGAGTACGTCGGCGCGGACAGCTACCGGCACACCCCGGTCATGCTCCACCGCGCGATCCTCGGGAGCCTCGAGCGGTTCTTCGGGGTCTACCTCGAGCACACCGGCGGCGCGTTCCCGACCTGGCTCGCGCCGGTGCAGGCGAAGGTCCTCCCGATCACCGACCGGGCGCTCGAGCACGGCGAGAAGATCGCGGATGCCCTGATCGCGGCCGGGGTGCGGGTCGACGTGGACCGGCGCAACGAGAAGCTCGGCAAGAAGATCGCGGAGGCCCGGGTCTCGAAGGTCCCGTACATGTTGGTGGTCGGCGACCGGGAGGTCGAGGAGGGCGGCGCGGCTCTCAGGGAGCGCGGAGGCAAGGATCTCGGGACCTTGCCGCTCGCCGAGATCGTCGCGCGGCTCGCCGCGGAGGCGGCGCTGCCCGGGTTGGACCGGCCGATCAAAAAGATCTAGGCCAGTGGCCGTTCAAGTGATAGCAGGAGCGTTCTCATGCCGAAGATGAAGACGAAGCGGGCCGCTGCGAAGCGCTTCCGCGTGACCGGCAAAGGCAAGTTCAAGCACGCGAAGAAGGGGCGTCGCCACATCCTCTCGAACAAGAGCAGGAAGCGGAAGCGCCGCTTGAACGAGACGGCGTACATCCACCCGTCGGACGAGGTGCACCTCCGGGTCACCATGCCTTACTACGCGCAGTAGGCGAGCGAAGGATTACGAACCATGGCAAGGGCAACGAGGGGCGTCAAAGGACGCCGTCGCCACAAGAAGTGGCTGAAGCTGGCGAAGGGCGCGTTCGGGCGTCGCTCGAAGATCATCAAGTCCGCGAAGGCGACGGCCGAGAAGGGCCTGCAGCACCCCTACGTGGCGCGCCGGCTCAACAAGCGGAACTACCGTCGGCTCTGGATCGTCCGCATCAACGCGGCCGTCCGTCAGCACGGCTCGACGTACAGCCGCTTCATGGCCGGGCTGAAGAAGCACAACATCGAGATCGACCGGAAGATCCTCGCGGACCTCGCCGTCGCCGACCCCAAGGCGATCGCCGCGCTCGTGTCCCAGGCCTCCGCCTGACCCCGAATCCGTCACGCACGTGATCGCGCAAACGACGTTTCCGCGTCGTCCGGGATCCGTGTCACCATGGCCGCCATGCGCCGGGGTCTCCTCCTCCTTCTCGCCGTGACCGCCTGCGGCACCCTCTCGCCGGCCGCGCAACGCATCAAGATGGTCAGCAAGCCCGAGACGCGGGACTGCCGATTCCTCTCCGTCGTCTACGGCGGCAAGGCGAGCCACGACCTCTTCCCGAAGAACACCGCGCTCGAGACCGCCGCGTCGATGGGCGCTACCCACGCCGTCGAGCTCTACGACTCGGGCGGCAAGTACACGGCGGACGCGTACAACTGCAACGAGTCGGCGGCCGTCGCGAAGGCGCCCCCGGTCGCGCCGCCCGTCGAGTCCCCTGCGGACCCGGAGCCCGCGGTGGTCGAGGCGTCCACGTCGATCTCGGTGCCGCCATCGTCCGCATCCAGTCACGCGGACTGGGTGGTGGCGGTGATGAACGTGGAGAGCAAGGCGACGTCGCTCGACGACCAGCTCCTCGTGAACGTCGGCAGCCAGCTTCGGATCACGATCGCGACGAAGGGCATCCGCACGATCGATCGCGGGGCCATCGACGGGCAGATCAAAGAGATGAAGGGCCAGAGCTACGAGGCCTGCTACGACGACCAGTGCCAGATCGAGCTCGGCAAGGCGCTCGCCGCGAGCCACATCCTCCGCACGCAGGTCACGCGCTTCGGCCGCGTGTGCGTCCTCAACGGCGAGCTGATCGATCTGCGCGCCGAGGTCACGGTGGGCGCCGCGTCCGCGAAGGGGAACTGCACCGACGAAGGCTTCCTCACCATGATCGATCGCGTCGCGCAGGATCTCGTCGGGCGCTCCTGAGGAAGTTCTCGAGGATGCGGGGCCCGTCCGGGGTCCCGATCGACTCCGGGTGGAACTGCAGCCCGTAGAGCGGGTACACGACGTGCTCGAGCGCCATGATCACGCCGTCTTCCGTGCGCGCGGTGACGCGGA
The DNA here is from genome assembly GCA_030426505.1 of bacterium. Lineage (GTDB taxonomy): Bacteria > Myxococcota > Kuafuiibacteriia > Kuafuiibacteriales > Kuafuiibacteriaceae > JAUHYN01. Next base: position 3,796 of record JAUHYN010000521.1, read on the forward strand.
GCGTGTCGGGCACCGTCGCCGGGTCCACGACCAACGAGTGATAGCGCATCCCGACGAGCGGCGACGACAGGCCCGCGAGCACGCCGCTGCCGTCGTGGACGATCGCGCTCGTCTTCCCGTGCCGCGGCTCGTCGGCGCGGACGATCGCCGCACCGAAGACCGCCGCGATCACCTGATGACCGAGGCACACGCCGAGCGTGGGGACCCGCGCCGAAAGCGCGCGCACGAGATCCGGGCACACGCCGACGTAGGCCGGGCGGTCGGGGTCGCCGGGGCCGGGCGACAACACGAGGTGTGTCGGATCGAGCGCCGCGATCGCCTCCACGCTCGTGCGGTCGTTGCGAACGACGGTCGCGGCGCAGCCGGTGAGCTCGCCGATGCGTTGGTAGAGGTTGAAGACGTACGAGTCGTAGTTGTCGACGAGGACTACGCGCATCACGAACGCTCCGCCTCGATCGCCGCGAGGAGCCCGGCCGCCTTGTCGAGCGTCTCTTGGTATTCGTCGGCGGCGTCGGAGTCCGTGACGATCGCGCCGCCGGTGTGGAAGTGCAGAGTGCCGTCCGCGACGATCATCGTGCGGATGACGATCGAGAGATCCGCGGCGCCGTCGAAGCCGATGTAGCCGATCGCCCCGGAGAAGATCCCGCGCTTCGTCGGCTCGAGGCGATCGATGATCTTCATCGCCTCGATCTTCGGCGCGCCGGTCATCGACCCGGCCGGGAACGCCGCGCGGAGGACGTCGACGATCCCGAGCCCCTCGCGGAGCCGGCCGCGGACGGTCGACACCATCTGGTGCGTGAACGCGAACGACTCGATCGTCTGGAGCTCGGGGACGTCGATCGAACCGAACCGACAGACGCGCCCCAGGTCGTTCCGCACGAGGTCCACGATCATGACGTTCTCGGCGCGGTCCTTCTCGCTCGCCGCGAGCTCGGCGCGGAGGGCCTCGTCCTCGGCCTCGGTCGCGCCGCGGGGGCGCGTGCCCTTGATCGGGCGGCTCTCGACCCAGCCGTCGGGGGTGAGCGCGATGAAGCGCTCGGGCGAGGAGGACACGACGGTGCGTTTGGGCGATTGGAGGTAGGCGGAGAAGGGCGCGGGGCTCGTCGTCGCGAGCGCGTCGTACAGCGCGAACGCGTCGCCGTCCCAGGGGAGCTCGAAGCGGTTGCTCGTGCAGACCTCGAACACGTCGCCCGCCCGAATGTGGTCCTTCGCGGTCTCGACGACCCGAAGGTATTCGCCGCGCGACAGCACGGGCGTCACGCCGGCCGCGAGGAGGCGCGCTTCGTCGAGGCGTCGGCGCGCGCCGCGGACGGCGCGGCGAGGCGGGGTGTCCGGGGGGAGGTCGGCGACCAGGGCGGCGCACCGCGCGAGGGCGTCGTCTTCGGCGCCTTCGGGCGTGGCGCCGAATCCGTTCGCCACCGCGAAGGCGGCGCCTGCGCGCGCGTCGAAGACGATCGCTTCGAGGTAGAGGCCGAGCTCGAGGTCCGGCGCGGGGCGATCGTCGCGGCCGAGATCTGGGACGTCCTCGATCGCGTAGAGGACCTCGTAGCCGATGTAGCCGAGGAGGCCTCCGACGAACGGCGCGGAGTCACCGCTCACCGTTTGGGTCGCGAAGCGCGCGGTGATCTCCGCGAGGCGATCGAGCGGCGAGCCGTAGACCACGTCGAGGCGGCCCGGTGGGCCGACCTCGCAGCGGCTGCGCTTTCCGCGCAGGAGCCACGACGGATTCTTGGCGACGACGTGGTGGAGCGCGAGTTTTCCGCCAAGCGCCATACCGTGCGCGTTGCCATGGTAGGCAAGTACATGGACCTGCTGGACGCCTACAAATCCCTGAATGAAGCCCTGGCGCACGCCGGGTTGCGCACGCTCACCGACGTGCGGATCGAGCATATCGACGCGGAAGATATCGAACGCGATGGCACCGCGGTGCTGGACGGGGTAAACGCCATACTGGTGCCCGGGGGATTCGGTGATCGGGGAATAGAAGGCAAAGTCATGGCCGTGCGCTATGCACGCGAAAACAATATCCCCTATCTGGGAATCTGCCTGGGAATGCATGTGGCACTGGTGGAATACGCGCGACATGTCTGCGGGCTCGACGCGGCCAATTCCACGGAATTTGACCAGGCAACGCCACATCCCGTTATCGCCCTGATCACCGAGTGGATGAATGCAGACGGCAGCGCCGAGCGCCGCGACGCCGCCTCCGATCTCGGTGGCACCATGCGCCTCGGCGCGCAGCCCTGCCACCTGGAGCCGGGAAGCATCGCGCGCGAGATCTACGGGCGCGACGTGATCCACGAGCGTCACCGGCATCGTTACGAGGTGAATAACAATTACCTGGAGCCGCTGAGCAAGGCGGGCATGCGCTTTGCGGGGTTTTCCGCAGATCGTTCGCTGGTTGAAATGATCGAACTGCCCGGCCACCGCTGGTTTCTCGCCTGTCAGTTTCACCCCGAGTTCACCTCGCGTCCGCGGCGCGG
>JAUHYN010000522.1 GCA_030426505.1 bacterium
AGCTGTGGCGCCGCGGCGATCCTCGCCCCGGGCCGTCGCCCGTGCGCTGGGCGCCGTGCCCCGGCGGCGGATGCCTCGAGATGGAGACGCCGTGGGCGCCGGCCGGCGCGCCGGCGATCGGCGCGCAACCGGTCGTCGCGCGCGACGGCTCCGGGATGCTCGTGACACGCATGGCGATCCAGGCCGACGCACGCGCAGGCGAGAAGTCGTGGGTGTGGTCGGACGCCACCGGCGCGCCGATCGCCGCGATCACACAGCGGCACGGGCCCGGCACGAGCTGCACGCTGATCCCGGAGGACGTCGATGCGTCGCAGGCGGTGTGGACCTCCCGCGACGCCGAAGCCGACGCGCTCGTCGTGTGGCGCCGCGACGCCCCGGCCCCCGAGGTCGTCACACGCGAACCGAGCGGGACGCGCAGCCGCTGGTCGCTCGCGCCCGACGGCTACTTCGCCGCCACGACCCCCGCCCGGACGGGCGCGCTGCTCGTCGCCGACGGCCGGACCACGATCCACGAGCCCTCACGCGATCCGGACGGACTCGTGATTGCGGGCCTGAAGCCGACGCGCCTGAAAGACACGCTGGTGTTCGAGGTCGGATCGCTCGGTCACCGCGCGCTGATGCAAAGCACCGCGAATGGAGTCCAACCGCTCCGCCGGTTCCCGGCCGACGCGCGTCGCAGCGCGGGGAACTTCGGAACCGACGGACGAACGATGGTCTGGTCGGAGGGGACCGCGACCGATCGACGCGGGCTCTTCGACACGTGGATCTTCGAGGCGCGAGCGACCGACGATCCGTCCCGGCTCCACGCCCGCGCGATCGCGCGAGATCCGAACCCAGCGATCGGGAACGCGCCGTTCTTCGTAGCGTGCGGTCGCGCGGCGCACGACGCGGCGGGCGGCCCGGCGCTCGTCGATCTCGACAGCGGCGTCGTCACGCGCGTCGCGCTGCCCTCCGGGCTCCGCTTCGCGAACGTCGTCGGCCTCGACTGCGATCACCTCACCGCGATCGCCTACCGCGGCGCGCTGCCCGTTCAGGTCCGCGTTCGAACGTTCGAACCGAACACCGAAGACGCTCGCTGAACATCGCGACGCGCCGGCGCGCAAAGCAAACGCCTGGCACGTGAGTTGAAATCGCGATGCGCCATGAACACACCACACGACCCCCTCGTCATCGTGGTCGCGGCGCTCGCCGTCGCGGCCTGTGACGTGCCCGAAACCACCACCGCAGAAGTCACGAGCGCCGCCGTCGTCGGAGAGGATCCGTACCTCGAGGGCTACTACTGCGCGCCCGGCACTTGCTACCGAAACGACGTCGCCGACCTGCTGGATCCGACCGCAGTCGATTCGGCCGTCGACGTCACCCGCTACGACGTCGGCACGGCGGTCATCGCGAAGTCCGTGCAAGGGCCAGGCGCCACGCTCGGCAGCGCGAACTCCGTCGCGCTCGATGCGAACGCGGTGTCCGGCGACTACGCGGTCGACGCGCGCGCCACCGCTTCGACCGGCAACGGCGCGGGCCTCGTCGCCCGCGTGCGGTCTGGACAAGGCGTCGCCCTCGACCTGACGCGCCCGAACAGCGGGCAGCTCCTCTCCGCGCGCGTCAATGGCGTCGAGCGCTTCTCGATCGACGGCGACGGCACGGCCCGCTCGAACGGAGCGCCGATCACCAAGGGCCCCAAGGGCGACAAAGGCGACAAGGGCATCAAGGGCGACAAAGGAGCCAAGGGCAACAAGGGCAACGACGGCGCGCCCGGCAAGGGCCGGACGATCGCCGTGTGCAGCTCCGGCGCGAGCGACTGCTACGGCGAGTGCATGAACGGCGTCGTCGCCGGTGCGGACGGCCCCTGCCAGATCGCCGCCGACATCAACTGGTGCCAGTTCGGCGGCACCGACGGCGTCTGCTGCATCTGCGAGCTCTGAGCCCCCCTCAGTCACGAGACGAACAGGAGACAACGATGAACACGAAGATTCGACTACTGACGATCGCCGCGGCGGTCGTCGTCCCGTCCACGGCCGCCGCCCAGAACTACGGCGTCGGCGAGATGACCTACCCCGTTCAAGAGGGGGCGATGTGCCAGCCGTCGATGTGCATCGTCCGCGGCGCGAACGTGGACTTCAGCGATCCGAACGCACCGCCCGCCGCGCTGTACGCGAAGAGCCAGAGCACCTCGCCCGCGGTCTCCGCGCTCGGCATCAGCGGCATCGCGGCCGACATCACGAGCGAAGGCGGCCCGGCCGCCACGGTCACCACGCAGCAGCCGGGGAAGGTGGCGCTGTCGGTCCAGGCGCGGTCGTCGTCCGGCCCGTCGGTCGCCGTGCGCGCGAAGGTCACGTCACCGTTCGCGACCGTCGCGTTGATCGAGAGCGACGGAGGCGGACCTCTACTCCAGGCCCGGGCCGGCGCGGCGCGGCAGGTCGTGTTCGAGGTCCGCGCGTCCGGCGAGGTGCGCGTCGACGGCCAGCCGATCAGCCAGAAGGGAGACAAGGGCGACAAAGGCGACAAGGGCGACAAAGGCGACAAGGGCGACAAGGGCGATCCGGGGAACCCGGGCGCGAGCTACGGCGTGGGGACCTACGCCGCCTGCTCGCAGTCGGACCACTGCGCCACGATCTGCACGCGCGGCGCGGTGGATGAGGCCGACGCGCCCTGCGAGGCGACGACCAACGCCGGCTCCTGCGGCATCGATTCGGGTGTCGGCCACTGCTGTGTGTGCGCGCGCTGAACGAACCAACGAACAGAGGAACAAGAGATGACCCATCGAACTCGACACACGTTTCACATCGCGGCGCTCGGAGCGCTGCTCCTCGCCGCGGCGGCGTGCGAGGCCCAAGAGGATCCCGACGCCGTCGCCACCAACGAGGTGACCTTCGGAGAGGGCGGGATCGTCGGACCGAGCTGCGCAGGGTCCGAGTGCTACGCCGGGCCCCAGACGTTCAACCCGTTCACCGAAGTGGGTGAAGGCGTCCGCGCGGTGAGCGAGAACGGCGCCGCCGCGCTCCGCGTTCGATCCCACGCCGGCGGTGGCGCTCACTTCTTCAGCGAGACGAAGGAAGGGGCCGTCGCCGAGACCTACTGGGGGACCGACGATCAACGCCCCGCGGTGCGCGCGGTCGCGACGAGCCGCGCCGCGGTCGCCGCGCTCGACGCGGTCACCAACGGAGCGCAGGGAGCGGGCGCGGTCCTCGAGTCCGACGCGGGCGGCGACATGCTCGTCGCGCACGTCGGCTCGTCACAAGTGTTTCGGATCGACAGCAACGGGCGGATGTACTCGAACGGCCAGCAGGTCGGTCAGAAGGGCGACAAAGGCGACAAGGGCGACGACGGCGACAAGGGCGACAAGGGCGACAAAGGTGAAGACGGCGATAACGGTACCCCGGGCGCGTCGAGCTTCGATGCGTTCTGCGGCTCCGGCACCAACTGCTTCGGCAAGTGCAACGGGACGCTCTCGGTGAGCTTCGACTCTCCCTGCAACATCGGCGGCGTCTGCTCCTACAACGGCAACGGCGGGGTCTGCTGCGCCTGCGCGCAGTGACGTGACGCGCGCTCGACCGGCTCATGCGGGCGGCGTTCCGCGTCACGAAGGCGTGCGCCGCACGTCGGACGTGGTGCTACGATGCCGCCCCATGAGCCGCGAGGGGCGCACTCGACGCGAGCTCCTCACGCAGACGCGTGAGGATGGCTCGACCGCTACGGAGGCCGCAGTCGTGAATGTCCCGTGGCTCACGATCCTCCATCACCCCGTGTGCAGTCGCGCCGGTGAGGAGGCGATGCTCGGTGCGCTCGAGGACGGGCACACGGTCGCGTTGTCGCGCACCGAGCCCGACTTCGCGCGGGGCGGTCACGAACCGTGGCCACTCGCCGATCCCTTCATCACCCGCCAGCCGATTCACCTGTCGCGCGTCGCGGAGGGCGTCGAGATCTCGATCCCCGCGTCGACCGGGCTCGAGGTCCGCGTCGAGGGCGAGCCGGTGGTGGGCAAGCGCGTCGTCCCGAACGATCGCCTCGACGTGGGCGTGGTCCTCGCCCTCGGCGGGCGCGTCGTGCTGCTCCTCCACCGCCGCCCGCCCCACGGGACGCGCGTGGGCGGCTTCGGGCTCGTCGGCGAGAGCGCCGCGATCGAGGACGTGCGCGAGCAAGTCGCGCGCGTCGCGGACCTCGACGTCCCGGTGTTGGTGCGCGGCGAAACCGGCACCGGCAAGGAGCTCGTCGCGCGCGCGATCCACGAGGCGAGCGATCGCCGCGACGGGCCGTTCCGTGCGGTGAACATGGCTGCCCTCGGGCCCCAACTCGCGGCGGCGGAGCTGTTCGGCTACGTCAAAGGCGCGTTCACGGGCGCGACGTCCGATCAGCCGGGCTACATCGCGTCGGCGAACGGCGGGACGTTCTTCCTCGACGAGATCGGCGACGCCTCGATGGAAGTGCAAGCCATGTTGCTCCGCACGCTCGAGACCTCGACGGTCCAGTCCGTCGGCGACCCGCGCGAGCGGCGCGTGGATGTCCGGTTCATCGCGGCGACCGACGCCGATCTCACCGAGGCCGTGGACGAACGCCGCTTCCGCGCGCCGCTGCTCCACCGCCTCCGCGGCTACGAGATCCGCGTGCCACCGCTCCGCGAGCGCCGGGACGACGTCGGGATGCTCGTGATGCACTTCCTCCGCGAGATCCTGACCGAGCTCGGCGAGGTCGATCGCCTCGAGGCACTCGAAGCCGAGAAGTCACCGTGGTTCCCGGCGGAGGTCGCCCTTCCCTTCCACGCGTTCGAGTGGCCGGGCAACGTCCGCGAACTGCGGAACGCCGTCCGTCAACTCGCGATCTCGAGTCGCGGCGCCTCGCGCCTCACGCTCGACCGCGACCTGCGGAGGCTCTTCGACTCGCCGCCCCCTCCGGCTCCGGAGCGGCAGAAGCAGCGCTCCGTCCGGCCGTCCGACATCGGCGAAGACGAGCTGATCGCGGCGCTCGCTGCCAACCGGTGGCGCGTCCGCGCGACCGCGAAGACGCTCGGCCTCAGCCCGTCGTCCGTCGCGATGATGATCGACCGGAGCGATCGGATCCGGAAAGCGAGCGACATCTCGAAGGACGAGATCCTCGCCGCCCGGCGCATCGTGGGCGACGAGCTCGACCCCCTCGCCGCTCACCTCGAGGTCTCCGCGCGGGGCCTGAAGGCCCGCCTCAAAGCGCTCGGCCTCTGAACCCGGACTCGCCCCGAACGATCGATCGAACGTTCGGCGAGGCGCACGACCGAGGCATCCCTTCGGAATCACTCGGGGAGGCGTTGGCCCCGCGCTTGCGATGCCGTCCCGCATGAACAACGCACGGCTCACCCCTCTGCTCCCATTGGCCTTGTTGGCCTGCACTCCCGACGTCGCCCCGGAGGCGTCGACCCACGACCCGCTCACGAACCCGGTCCCTTCGCTCTTCCCCGAGTACGTCCTGAAGCTCGAGGTCGAGGGCTACCCCATCTTCGGTTCGTTCAATCCGTTCGCGTCGAACACGAACAGGTGCCACGCAGTCCTGGTCGATCCGCGCTGGGTGCTCACCGCGGCGCACTGCTTCGAGAACATCTCGACGATCGATCCGATCACCGTTCGCATCGGAGACGACACCATCACGTCAGCGGACGGCATCGAAGTCTTCTTCCACCCCGACGCGTGGCCCGACCACCAGACGAAGTGGTCGACGCCGCGTCCCCCCGACAACGCCGTCTCCTCCCCCTTCGACATCGCGCTCCTCCGCCTCGAGCACCCGCGGAACGACCTGATCCCCGCGCGCTTGTGGGTGCCTCCGTCGTCCGAGGCGCTGCCGCTGAACGGCAAGCCGGTCACGGTCGCCGGCGCGATCGGCGGGACGGGAGCCGAAGCCGTCGGGCACGGCACGCTCGTCGGGCTCGTCGACATCGGCGCCGGGCGCGTGCTCGAAGCGCTCGGTCCGTCGCACCTCGAGAGTGGCGACTCCGGCGGCGGCGCGTTCATCGCGATCGGAGCCGACCTGCCGCAGTCCGAAGCGATCGACTGCGCGCCGGCCTACGCGGGCCCCGGCCAACCAGCGCTGATCGGCATCAGCCAGTCGTACGGCCCGAGCGCGAGCAACCCGTCGCTCCCGTCGAGCTGGTACGTCCCCACCTTCACCGCCGAGGTCGCGAACTGGTACCGGCCGTTCATCGGCGACGTCGACAACGACGGCGTCTGCGACGCGGTCGACAACTGCCCAGTGGTCGCGAACGCCGACCAAGCCAACTGCAACCTGG
>JAUHYN010000523.1 GCA_030426505.1 bacterium
GACCGACGGTCGGTGCGAGCCGCCGCGCACCGTCCACCGTTGGTCTGCACACTGGGCTCATGCGTCGTTCATCGCTGCTCCTGATCGTCGTGGTGGGTTGCTCGGGTGCTTCCGTCGAAGATCCGAATACGGAGTTCGAACGCGATGGAGGCCGAAGGTCGCGCGACGGCGGCGCCGCCGTGCGCGACGCCGGCTCGAGCGTGAACGCGGATGCGAGCGTCGCGATGGACGCGGGCTTCGCGGACAGCGGCGTCGCGCGGGACGCGGGCGCGTCGATGCCGTTCGACGGGTGTCCCGGGAGCGGTACGCCGTTCGACGTGCTCAACGCGTTCTGGACCGCGTTCGACACGAACTACGCCGTGTTCGACTACCGCCTCCCGAACGGCGACTGGGACACGATCGGGCGCGACGGCTGCGCGCAGGTGTCGGCCGGGATGTCCGAGGACGCTCTGTTCGACGTCTTGATCGGCATGGCGCGCAACCTCGACGACGGGCACGTGCAGCTCGCGTCACCCGGCGGCCGCGAAGAGGACGCGTGGGTCAACGCGTACCCGTACTACTCGGAGCTGCAGGATCTCGAGTTCAACGCCGAGGACAACTACATCGACGAGGACGAGCTCACGTGGGCCGCCGAGGAGTGGTTCGGCTGGGGATCGATCGGCGACGTCGGCTACGTCTCGATCACGAGCTTCGACGAGCTGTCATCGACGGGAGACGAAGACGACGATCGCGACGCAGCGCGCGACGCGATGGACGAGGTGATGGACGACCTCTCCGGATCCCGCGCGATGATCATCGACGTCCGCGCGAACGAGGGCGGCTGGGACACCGTGGCGCTCGACGTCGCGCGCTACTTCGCGGGCCCGCGCACGATCGCGTGGAGCGAGCAGGTACGAAGCGGCCCCGCGCACTCCGACTTCGGCGCGCCCCAGGAGGTCTACGTGGAGGCCGCGGTCGGCGAGGCGTTCAACGGACCGGTCGTACTCCTCACGAGTCGCGGCACGTTCAGCGCGGCGGAGACGTTCACGCTCGCGATGCGCGTCAGGAGCAACGTGACGATCGTCGGGGAGCGGGGCTCGGGCCACTTCTCGGATCTGATCGACCAGACGCTGCCGAGCGGGTGGGCGCTCGAGCTCTCGGGCGAGCGGTACACCGCCGCGGACGGGATGATCTACGAGACCGCCGGTGTGCCGGTCGATCGCGCCGTCTCGTTCGACCGCGCCGCGCTCGCGAACGGCACGGACACCATGCTCGACGCCGCGCTGATGGAGCTCGGGAACTGAAGCGTTACTGCGCGTCGCCGCCACCGTCGCCGCGCGGATCCGCGGCGCCGACGCGGGTGCCGTCGCCGAGGACCTCGATCGCCGTCGCGTTGCCCCAGCCCGCGCGCGCGCGGAAGACGAAGCCGCGCGCTTCGAGTATGGCGCGGTCGGCGTCCGAGATCGCGCCGGGTTCGTAGCGGGTCTCGTCGGGGAGCCACTGCATGTGGACGCGCGGAGCGGCGACCGCTTCGGCCACGGTCATCTCGCGGTCGAGGACGTTGAGGATCACCTGGAGGACGGTGGTGATGATCGTCGAGCCGCCGGGTGAGCCCGCCGCGAGGCGCACGGCGCCGTCCTTCACGACGATGGTGGGCGTCATCGACGACAGCGGGATCTTGCCCGGCTGAATCGCGTTGGCTTCGCCGCCGACGAGGCCGAAGACGTTCGGGACGCCGGGCTTCGCGGAGAAGTCATCCATTTCGTCGTTGAGGAGGACGCCGGTCCCGGGCACGACGACGCCGGAGCCGAACCCATAATTCACCGTCTGGGTGAGAGCGACGACGTTGCCCCAGCGGTCGATCACGGTGAGGTGGGTCGTGTCGTTCGACTCACGCGGCGTGGAAGTCACTCTGGGGGACTCGATCCCATTCGGCTTCCCCGCCGTGATCTCCTTCGACGGGGACGCCTTCGCCCAGTCGATCGTCCCGTAGCGCCGCTCCGCGTACTTCTTCGCGAGCAGTGCGTCGAGCGGGATGTCCACGAACGCCGGGTCCCCCATGAACACGGCGCGGTCCGCGTACGCGCGGCGCATGATCTCGATGAGTGCGTGTCGGTCGTCGGCGGGTGACTTCTTCTCTCGCTTCGCCCGATCGATCTCGAGCATCGTCAGCATCTGCAGCAAGTGAGTTCCGCCCGAGCTCGGCGGCGGCATCGTGTAGACCGTGTGACCGCGGTACTCACCCACCAGCGGCTCGCGGAAGCGCGTGCGGAACGACTTCAGGTCCTCGAGCGTGAGGCGCCCGCCCTTCTTCTTGCTCGTCGCCGCGATCTGCTTCGCGACCCACCCGTGCGTGAACACCCGCGCGCCCTTCTGCTTCACCGCGCGGAGCGTGCGCGCGAGGTCGGGCTGCACGAGCCGCTCGCCGACGGGGTACGGCTCGCCGTCCTTCAGGAAGACCTTCGTCGCCTCCGGATCCGCGAGCAACGTCTCGAGGCGGTAGGCGCTCGCCTCGTGGAAGCGCGGCGAGACCAGGAAGCCCTTCGCCGCGAGGAGAATCGCGGGATCGAGGACGTCCGCGAGGTCCAGCTTGCCGAGCTTCTTCTGCGCCGCGGCGAGGCCCGGCACCATCCCGGGCACCGCGACCGCGAGGATGCCATCGAGCGAGAGCTTGGGATCGACCTCGCCGTCGACCACGTACATGTCCCGGTCCGCGGCGCGCGGGGCGACTTCGCGGTAGTCGACGACGGTGACCTTCTTCGTCTTCGCGTCGAAGTAGAGCAGGAACCCACCGCCGCCCACGCCCGCCGAGAAGGGCTCGACGACGGCGAGCGCGTAGGCCGTCGCGACCGCCGCGTCCAACGCGTTGCCTCCGCGGTCGAGGATCTCGACCCCGGCGCGCGAGGCGTCGACGTGCGCGCTCACCACGACCCCGCGCTGACCGCGCGCGACTGGCGCGGGGGGAATGCGGGCCTCGACCTTCGGCGCGCCGCGGTGCGGGACGAGCGGGCCCTTCGGCGGGGCCGCAGCGACCGTGAGTATTCCGAGGAATGCGGTGACACCGATGCGCGCGAATCCGAGTGACATCGCCGCTACTTAACGCGACGGGTGCGAGCCTGGCCAGGCGGCTCGGTTGTGAGTGAGCACGGACTGTGGCAACGGCTTCGCCTGGAGGGTTCTCATCTTGAATGCGATTGTTCTCAGCTCGATCATCCTGGCCTCGGCGCCGGGTGGTTTCATCTTCGTCGACGCGACATCCCAGCTCGCCGCCGATCCCGCGGCCGACGCCAAGGATACGCTCGACGTCGAATTCGCCGACGTCGACGGCGACGGCGATCTCGATCTCTTCGCCGTCGATGGGTCCGCGTCCGCGGCGCCATTCCCCAACCGCCTCTTGATCAACGACGGCTCCGGCAACTTCACCGACGAATCCGCTGCGCGCATTCCGGGCGCGCCCGCGAACAGCACCGAGGTCGACTTCGCGGACGTCGATGGCGACGGTGACCTCGACGCGATCGTCGCGAACCTCGGCCCCAACCAGCTCCTCATCAACGACGGCAACGGCTTCTTCACCGAGGCGCCGCTCCCGCAGGCCACGCCGCCCGGCCCGCCCGGCTTCGCCGTGCCGTTCCCGCCCTTCTTCGTCGAGGTCAGCGCCGAAGCGCTCTTCGCCGATCTCGACGGCGACGGCGACCAGGACATCATCATCGCGAACGAGAACCCCTTCCCGTTCGGCCCGCCCGGCGACGCGAACCGCGTCCTGATCAACGACGGCACCGGCACGTTCACCGAGGCGTTCGGCCGCATCCCGTTCGCGATCGACCAGGGCGCGGGCTACTCGATCGGCGACATCGACGGCGACGGCGACCTCGACCTCGTGCAGATCGACATCGGCGCCAACAACGTCCTGATCAACAACGGCGTGGGCTTCTTCACCGACGAGACCGCGGCGCGCCTCGTCGGCGGCAACACGTTCTCGTCGCGCAAGGGCGCGCTCGGCGATCTCGACGGTGACGGCGACCTCGACCTCGTCGTCGGCAACAGCCGCAACGAGCAGAACCAGGTCTTCGTCAACGACGGCTTCGGCGTCTTCACCGAGGCCGGCGGCGCGCTCCCGCCGCGCCTCGACACGACCACCGACGTCGACCTCGTCGATCTCGACAACGACGGCGACCTCGACATCTACGTCACGAACGTCGGCGACTTCGTGTTCAACCACGGCTTCCTCGGCGACTCGAACCGCATCCTCCTCAACGACGGCAGCGGCTTCTTCGTCGACGCGACGTTCCCGCGCGGTGACGAGCGCGCGGGCCGCAGCACGAACGCTGAGTTCGGCGACGTGGACGGCGACGGCTTCGTCGACCTCGCGATCGCGAACTCGGGCGGCGTCGACATGCCAGGCCTCCCGCCGCCGGACGGCGCGGATCGCCTCTACCTGCTCCGCCCCTGCGACACGTACGGATCGATCTGCGTGGACACGATGCTCGCCGGCGCCGCCGCGGACATCGCAGCCCTCGACACCACGCCGGGCACCGACATGAGCGCGTCGAACGCGAACGCGAACGCCGCGCACAAGAACGTGCTCGCGTCGCGGGTCGCGCAGGCGGGCTCGGCCTACGCTTCGGGCAACTCGGCGCAGGCCGCGGCCAAGCTCGCGCAGGTCAGCAAGCGCACCGACGGCGACAGCTCGCCGCCCGACTGGGTGATCTCGAGCGCCGCCGCGCGCATCTACGAACAGATCTGCATCGCCCTCGGCGCGCTGTAGATCGCAAGCTCCGGCGCGGGGCCGCTCTACTTCAGCGCCGCGAACACGCGCGCGACCGCCTCCGCGCCGGGGTCCACCACACCCGCCAACGCATCCGCACCGACGTACGCGGCGCGCCCCGCGCGCGCGGACTTCATCTTCGCCGTCGCGTCGGCGCCCGCGCGCGCGGCCTCGGCCGCCGCGGCCGCGCCGCGCCCACGCGCCTCGAGCGCGGGGACGAGCGCGTCGAGCATCGTGCGGTCGCCGAGCTCGGCGCCGCCGTACTGCTTCATGCGATCGACGCCCGCCGACAACGCCGCGAGCCAGTCACCGTCGAACGCCTCGCCCGCCGCGGCCGTGAGGATCGCGAGCAGCACGCCGCTCGATCCGCCCACGCGCGCGGTGAGGCGATCGCTGAGCGCGGCGAAGAGGCGCGCGCCGTCGGCGAGGGGGAGGGCGTCGAGGTCTCCTTGGATCGCGCGCGCCGCGCCGGCGAGCGTCGCGCCCGCGTCGCCGTCGCCGATCTTCGCGTCGAGCGCGTCGAGGTCGGCCTCGGCCGCGACGAGCGCTCCGCACACGGCTTCGAGCGTGCGGCGCGCGAGCGGGTCGTCGGACGGCTCGTCTTCGCGCGCCGCGAGGGCCGCAGCGAGCGGGCGCGTCTCGACCTCGCGGATCACGCGCGCCGCGGGCCACGCGCTCGGCGCGACCCGGGAGACGAGCGCTTCGCGACGCGCTTCGTCGAGCGGGAGCACCGAGATCGAGAAGCCGTTCATGTCGAGCGACGTCATCAGCGCGGCGGGCCCCACGAACAGCTCGATGCGATCGCCGAGCCTCGTCTCGAGCAGCTCGCGCGCGAGCAATGCCATCTCCATCGGGGGTACCGCGCCGAGGTTGTTCATCAGCGCCGCGAGTGGCTCCGAGCCGCCGTCGTCGAGGCGCTCCGCCACGCGCGCGACGAGCTCCTTCGCGGCGGCCATGTCGATGCGGTCTACGCCCGGCTCGCCGTGGATGCCGAGGCCGAGCTCCGCCTCGCCCGCGCCGAGGCGCTCCTCGCGGGGGCGCCCGGGCAACGTACACGTCGACAGCGATAGGCCGAGGGATCGGATCGCGTTCGCGGCGCGCTCGGCGTGGCCCTTCACCTCTGCGAGCGGAGCGCCCGCGCGCGCGTGGTGGCCGGCGATCTTGTGGACGAACAACGTGCCCGCGATGCCGCGCGGATGTGGCGCGTCGGGGAGCGCGACGTCGTGGAGGCGCAGTCGATCGCCTTCACGCGGCGCAGCCTGGTGCTCTACGCCTTCGCCGCGCTGCTGCACGACTACGCGCGGGCCTCGAGCCCCGACCCCGTGCCCTGGGCGACGCAGTGGCAGAGCGCGGCCTCGAGGCTCGGCGTCTCCATCGCGGGCCTCGTGCGCTCGCTGGAGAACTTGCGCGAGGGCCGAAACCCCCTCGACATCGACGACGACCTCGACCTGCCCCTGTACCGGGTCGGCGACGAGGGCAGCTCCCTGGAGCGCTTCTCCG
>JAUHYN010000524.1 GCA_030426505.1 bacterium
GTCATCGACACGGTGAGCGCGAGGGAGATGTCCGGCTTCGGTCGGATCGCGACGGTCGGGCAGCTCGACCGCGTGTTCATCCTGCCCGCGCTGCTCGAGCTGAGGAAGGTCGCGCCGAAGCTCAGGTTCTCGATCGTCCACCTCGAACCCGAGAGCGCGATCGACGCGCTCGACTCCGGCGCGATCGATCTGTTCGTCGCGCTCAACTTCGTCTGCGGTGGCCCGCTGATCCCGCAGATCGTCGCGGAGGTCGGACTGGGCGTCTACGCGGGGCGCGGCCACCCGCTGTTCGAGCGGGGCGACGTCGCGGCGGACGACCTCGCGGAACACGAGTTCGTCGCGCAGCGGCGCCCGGGCCTCGTCAAAGCGATCTGGCCCGCGGGCATGAGCCGCAACGTCACGCTCACGGTCGACTCCCACGCGCTCGCCCTCGACGCCTGCCTCAGCGGCGGCTACCTGATGCTGACCGAGGACGTCACGGCGCGCACGCACGTGGAGGCCGGGCGCCTCCGGCGCCTCCCGTTCGACGACATGCCGCCCGCCGAGCTCGTCGTCGTTCGACACGAACGCACCAACGGGGACCCGAGGACGCAACGCATCCTCGACGCCCTGGTCGCGACCGCCCAGGCCCTCGTCGACGCCGATTGATAGCTCTCAGCGAGCAGCTCCCAGCGACCAGCAAGAGCGCCCGGTCCGAGGGGCGCTGCGAGCTGCAGGCGTTTGCTCGGAGGCTCATACGACCCACCGAAAACAGGACGCCCTCGGTGCCGGCGTGGTACTCGATCCGTCAGGGATGGCGCCGCCCCCCAAGCGACGATCTTTCACCTGGCCGACGATCCTGGTCTCCGTCGTCGCGGCCGGCGTCTCGCTGTTCGTCTTCACCCGCCCGGACCCGCCGATTCACGTGGACGTCGTGCGCGTGCAGAAGGGCGAGGTCCGCGAGCTCGTCCCCGCCGCGGCCGCCGGGGTGGTGATGGCCGAGCGCCGCGTCACCGTCCGCGCCGAGCTCGCGGGGACCGTAGCGCTCGTCGCGAAGCGCGCCGGAGATCGCGTCGAGGCGGGGGAGGTCATCGTGCGCTTCTCCTCCGATGAGCTCGACGCGCGCGCGGCGCAGGCGCGCGCGAACACCGAAGCGGCGCAGGTCCTCGTGGAGGTCGCCGTCGATCGCCAGACGATCGCGGACAAGGCCCACGAGCGGAGCAAGAAGCTGAAGGAGCGCGGCGCGATCTCCGCGACCGACCTCGAGCGCGTGGAGGCCGAGGCGCGCGCGGCGAAGCTCGGCGTGGACAAGGCGAAGAGCGCGGTCACCCAGGCGCGCGCGGCCGAGCGCCTCGCGCGCGTGTTGCTCCAGCGCGCGACCGTCACCGCGCCGTTCGGCGGCGTGCTCCAGGACGTCACCGCCGAGCTCGGCGTGCAGGTCGCGCCCGGCACCGCGCTGTTCGATCTGATCGACGACGCGCGCGTTACCGTCGAGGTCCCGGTCGACGAAGCCGACGTCCCGAAGATCTCCGTGGGTCAGACCGTGCTCATTCGCGTGAGCGGGCGGCGCGACGATCCGATCCGCGGCAAAGTCGACTTCATCCCGCCCGCGATGGGGCGTTCGTCGGCGGCGCCTTCGCTCGAGGCTTCGCTGCAGGCGCGCGACCGCGCGCTGTACGTCCACGTCGCGCCGGAAGATCCTGCGGGCCTCCGCGTCGGGAGCGCGGTCGACGCCGAGTTCCTCGTCCGCCGCCGCGACGACGTGTTGTGGGTGCCGACGCAAGTCGTGATGGGCCGCGGAATGACTCGCGCCGTCTACCGCGTGGAGGACGGGCGCGCGCGGCGCGTGACGTTCGAGCCGGGGCTCACGAGCTGGGAGCGCACCGAGGTCCTCGGGGGGCTCGAAGCCGGCGACGTCGTGGTGAGCAGCCTCGACGACAAACGCCTCGAGGATCGCGCGCGCGTCGCGCACGACGCCGCCAAACCGGACGCCCACGCGGAGTCGACCTCGCCGTGAGCACGCCGGTGATCGCGCTGAGCGGCGCGTCCCGGGTCTACGAGATGGGCGCCGAGCGCATCGAGGCGCTGCGCGGCGTGGACCTCGAAGTCGCGTCCGGAGAGTTCCTCGCGATCGTCGGTCCGTCCGGGAGCGGCAAGTCCACGCTGATGAACGTGATCGGCTGCCTCGACCGGCCCACGGGCGGCGCGTACGCGATCGACGGCATCGACGTCCGCGACCTCGACGACGACGCGCTCGCCGACCTGAGGAACAAGAAGATCGGCTTCGTGTTCCAGAGCTTCAACCTCCTCCCGCGGCAGACCGCGATCGACAACGTGTCGCTTCCGCTGCGGTACGCGGGCGTGTCGCGCCGCGAGCGCCGCCGCGCGGCGGAGGCCGCCCTCGCGCGCGTGGACCTCGCCGACCGCATGGACCACCGGCCCGACCAACTCTCGGGCGGGCAGAAGCAGCGCGTCGCGATCGCGCGCGCGCTCGTGACGAACCCGTCGCTGTTGTTGGCCGACGAGCCGACGGGCGCGCTGGACCAGAAGACCGGCAACGAGATCATCGCGCTGTTCGAGCGCCTCAACGCGGACGCGGGCGTCACGGTCTTGATCGTCACGCACGACCGCGAGGTCGCGCAGAAGACGAAGCGCACGATCACGATCGTGGACGGGCGCATCGCCTCGGACGAGGCCAACGTGGAGGTGTCGGCGTGAGTCTGTTCGAGCACCTCTCGATCGCGTTCGATTCCATTCGAGCGAATCCGGTCCGCACCTTCCTCACCACGCTCGGTGTGCTGATCGGCGTGTTCTCCGTGATCCTCCTGGTCGGCCTCGGCGACGCCGTGCGCGCGTACGTCCTCGAGACGTTCGCGGGGGTGGGCTCGAACCTGTTGCAGATCAACGCCGGCCGCCAGGAGACGCGCGGCTTCCGGCCTTCGTCGGGGACCACCAAGAACAAGCTCACGATGCGCGACGTGGAGGTCCTCGAGCGCCGCGGCTTCATGCTCGATGGCGTGTCACCGATCGTCCTCGGCAGCGGCGAGCTCCGCGTCGCGGAGCTGCGGCGCAACGTCATCGTGATCGGCGTCGGGCCGCGGTACGTGGACCTGCGCAACCTCGAGATGGGGCGAGGCCGCTTCATCGACGAGGACGACGTCGACCACTTCCGGCGCAGCGTCGTGATCGGTCAGACGATCGTGCAGGAGCTCTTCGGCGACAAGGCGAGCCCGCTCGGCCAGACCATCTACATCGCCTCCACGCCGTTCCGCGTGGTGGGCGTGACCAAGAAGAAGGGCAAGACGTTCGGCTTCGACATGGACGACCTCGCGTTCGTCCCCGCGACCTCCGCGCAGGATCTCTTCGACGTCGAGACCGTCACGCACATCCTCGCGCGCGCGAAGGACCGCAACACGGTCGACCCGGCGATCGCGGAGGTGAAGGACGTCCTCGCCGACGCGCGCGGCGGGGAAGCCGATTTCACCGTCTTCAGTCAGGACGACATGATGGACATGGTGAACAACATCATGGGCACGCTGACGTTCTTCCTCGGCGCCATCGCGTCCATCTCGCTGCTCGTCGGGGGCATCGGGATCATGAACATCATGCTCGTGTCGGTGAAGGAGCGGACGCGCGAGATCGGCGTGCGTCGCGCGGTAGGCGCGCGCTGGGCGGACATCCTGTTGCAGTTCCTCGTGGAGGCGGTGGTCGTGTCGCTGATCGGCGGGCTGCTCGGCCTCGGGCTCGGCTTCGTCACGATTCGGATCGTCGCGTACTTCCAACCGGACCTGCCGGTGGCGCTGTCGCTGTCGAACGTCGCGATGGCGATCGGGTTCTCGCTCGCGGTCGGGGTGTTGTCCGGCGTGTTCCCGGCGCTGCGCGCGGCGGATCTCGATCCGGTCGACGCGCTCCGCTACGAGTGACTCACGGGACCGACGTCGAGATCGACGGACCCGCGCGCCCGGCGACGCGCGCGCGGAGGATCAACAGCTCGCCCGAGAAGCCCTCGATGTCCGCGGAGAACGAGCCGTCGTCGAGCGCTTGGTGGAGCGTGAAGTCGGCCTCGCGCTCGATCATCTGGTGACGGAACACCTCGATCCCCGCGGATCCGGGAGCGGTCCCCGCGGATCCTTCGATCAACACGCGGCCGAGCTCGGGGATCGAGACGGTCACGCGGCTCGCGTCGAGGCCCGCGGGGCGCGTGTCGGTCCGCGCGACGGCCAGGAAGCTCGCCTCGTACTGCGCCGCGCCGCTCGAGGTCTGGATGAAGCCGACGATCTCGTTCGCGAGCCCGTCCTTCGGTGAGGCGTCGAATGCGTTGCCGCCGATCCCGTCCACGACGTGGATCCGATCCGACCACACGGCGCCCGTCGTCGGCATGAACGTGAGGCGCCCGTCCGACGTGTCGAACGATCCCATCAACTCGATCGGAGTGGACTGCCCCTCGGTGCGGACGAGCGTCGCGCGTGCCATGCCGCCGGAGTCGAGGACGCCGTCGAGCGTGAGCGTGAACGTGCGCTGCG
Source organism: bacterium (assembly GCA_030426505.1). GTDB lineage: Bacteria > Myxococcota > Kuafuiibacteriia > Kuafuiibacteriales > Kuafuiibacteriaceae > JAUHYN01. The sequence goes on from JAUHYN010000524.1 coordinate 4,503, forward strand.
CGGAGACGGTGAGGCCGTCCGCGAAGTCGCGGCGCACGCCCGACAGATCGTAGGTCTCGGCGAGCGTGAGCGTGCGGATGGAGGGCGGATCACCGCCGCAGCCGGCGAGCAGCAGACAGACGACGAACGTTCGACGCATCACTCTGCGCAGTACATGAACGGCGGGTTCGCGACATTCCCCGCGCACTGGGCCGGGGCCACGCAGTCGGTGTTCGTCTCGCAGTACTGGCGACAGAACGCGGTGCCGTCCGTGGTGCGTACGCAGGCCAGACCGCGGTCACAGCGTGGGTTTCCGGTGGTGCAGAGCTCGCCGGCCTGGCCGGTACCGCGCTCGCGGCAGCGGAACTCCCAGGTGCCGTCGCGGCGCACCCACGGCTGGCAGGCTTGGTCGCCCGCGCAGGTGTTCTGGTCGTACGGGTTGCACAGCGGGGGCAGCTTCGTACACGCGCCCCAGTTGCTGCCGGAGATTCGGGTGTTGCAGTCGTAGTCCGGGCCGAGCGACTCGCATCCGACGGCGGTCGCGACGTCGCAGACCTGAGCGCACCGCGACACGGTGGAGGTCGACGACTCGCGCACACACGCGAGGCCCGCGATGCACTCGCGGCCCATGCACTCCTCTTCGAAGGCGCTCTCGTTCGGACCGGGCGTGACGCACCGCGTGCCGGCCGCGGTGTTCGGCCCCTCGACCACGCACTTGGTCGCGGGCGCGGTGCAGCCGGTCTGCGCGACGGGATCGCATTGATCCTGAGGCGTTCCCGCGTCGCGTGCGACCGATCCGTCCCGCGCTTGCACGCCGCCGTCACTCGCGCCGCCGCCGTCTTGGAGATCGGACCCCGCGTCTTGGCCGATCGAGGTCGCTGCGTCGCGTCCGATGAGGTGCGGGGCCTCGGAACTGTCGTCGCATGCGACGACGAACGCTCCGAGCACGAAGAGCCCCCAGGTCAGGCCTCTTGCCGCCATCGACGCCATACTCCCCTTATACTGGCGAGAACGCCATCGGGCGAGACGGAGTCCACGTACGCCAAGTCACAGAGCCGTCGCGCAGACCCCGCTCGACGATCGGATCGGTCGGTGCTTAAATGCCGTCCGTCGTGAACGCCAGCCTCGACGCGCTCAGCAACCTCGTGGACGGCTACGGGGAGGACATCCCCCTGGACCGGGCGCTCCTCGCCATCGCGATGGAGGAATACCCGAAAATCAACGAGCGCCACTACCTCACCGCGCTCGACGACCTCGCCGATCGCGCGCTCGAGCGCGCGGAGGCCACGGGTCGGCAGCAGTCCGCGCTCGCGCAGATCTTGTTCTCGGAGGCCAAGTTCCGCGGCAACGGCGAGAACTACTACGACCCGAAGAACAGCCTCCTGAACGTGGTGATCGACCGGAGGGTCGGCATCCCGATCACGCTGTCGATCGTCTACATCGAGGTCGCGCGCCGCACCGGTAGCCGCGCGATGGGCATCGGGTTCCCGGGGCACTTCCTCGTGCAGCACGAGGTCGACGGCCACAAGCTCCTGATCGACCCGTTCGATCACGGCTCCATACTGGACGTGCAGGACTGCGAGCGGATCCTCGAGGGCCTCACGAGTACGCCGAAGGAGCTCGAGCCCTGGATGCTCGCGCCCTCGTCGCCGCGCGCGATCGTCGCTCGCGTGCTCACGAACCTGAAGAACGCCTACCTCCTCGAGCGGGACTTCATCGGCGCCGTGAAGGCGATCGATCGCCTCCTCGT
>JAUHYN010000525.1 GCA_030426505.1 bacterium
GCGCCCGTTGCAGCTGGAGCAGCCGCCCGCGCGGCAGCCCTGCGCGCCGAGGCCACCGTTGCCGCCCGCGCCGCCGCCCGCGCCGGTCGCGCCGCCGGAGCCCGTCCCGTTGTCGTAGCCGCCGCGTCCGCCGCCGCCGCCGCCGCGCCCGCACGTACTCACGCCGGCCGAGCCGCCGTTGCCGTTGCCCGAGCAGCCGTCGCAGCCGGTCTGACCCGCGCCGCCGGGGCCGCCGCTCGCGCCGTTGGCGCCGCCGAGGCCATCCGTCCCGTTGCCGCCGCGACCGGTCGTGATGTCGAGGTTCGACAGCACGAGGTTGTTCGTCGTGTTGCGGCCGTAGAAGCCGTACACGCTCCCGCTCGCCGCAGTGTTGTTGCCGAGCGTGATCGTGAAGCCGTCGAAGCGCGTGGGGAGGCTGATGACCTGCGCGCGCACGCCGTACAGATCGCCGCCGAACGCGCCGCCCGTGATCACCGTGGCGTTGCCGTAGCTGCGGTTCCGCCAGTTGTTCGGATCGAAGCCCGCGTACAGGCCCACGCCGTTCGACATGTCGACGATGCCCGAGTAGAAGCCGCCCGCCACGAGCACCTGCGTGAAGTTGTTGGCGTTCGCGCGGACGATGCCGCTCGCGATCGTGCGGACCGGGCTCCCGTACAGGCCGGAGTTGTTGTCGTTGCCCTGAGGCGAGACGAAGATCGCGGCGTCGAGGTCGCCGTCGATGCCGTCGCAGTCGGTGTCGAGGAAGCCGACGTCCGGGATGTCCACGCCGGCGACCGGCGTGCATTGGTACTCGCAGCCGTTCGCGGTGTTGCCGTCGAGGTCGACCCAGCCCGCGGCGCACGCGCCGAATGTACAGACGCCGGACACGCACGACTCCGAGGCGTTCGCGTAGTCACACGGCGAGCCGCAACCGCCGCACGTCGCGAGGTTCGTGTTCAGGTTCGACTCGCAGCCGTCCGACGCGATGCCATTGCAGTCGTCGAACGGCGCCGAGCAGCTCGCGATCGCGCAGGTGCCGCTGCCGTCGCACGTGGGCGTGGCGTTCGCGAGCGCGCAGGCGTTCCCGCAGAATCCGCAGTTGAGGACGTCGTTGTCCGTGTCGACCTCGCAGCCGTCGGCGTCGACGTTGTTGCAGTCGTCGAACGGAGCGGTACACGACGCGACCTCGCAGTTGCCCGCGTTGCAGGTCGGCGTGCCGTTGGAGACGGTGCAAGCCTGGTTGCAGCCGCCGCAGTGCGCGAGGGCGCTCGCGGTGTTCGTCTCGCAGCCGTCGGCGTACTGGTTGTTGCAGTCGTCCCACGGGGCCGTGCAGCTCGCGACCCCGCAAAGGCCGCCCGCGCAAAGCGGCGTCCCGTTCGCGACGCCGCAGACGTTGTTGCAGCCACCGCACGTGAGGACGCTGTTCGAGAGGTTCGCCTCGCACCCGTCGTTGTACTGGTTGTTGCAGTCCGCGAACGGCGCCGAGCAGCTCGCGACGTTGCACGTCCCGCCCGAGCAGCCGGGCGTCCCGTTGTTGACGCTACACACGTTCGTGCAGCTCCCGCAGGTGGTGGGGCTGTTCGAGAGGTTCGCCTCGCAGCCGTCGGCGTACTGGTTGTTGCAGTTCGCGAACGGCGCGGTGCAGGCCGCGACGTTGCACGCGCCGCCGGCGCACCCGGGCGTCCCGTTCGCGACGTTGCACGCCGCGCCGCACGCGCCGCAGTGCAGCGGGCTGGAGTCGGTGTTGGTCTCGCAGCCGTCGATGTACTGCGTGTTGCAGTCGTCCCACGGCGCCACGCAAGCCGCGACCTGGCAGTTGCCGCCCGAGCACGTAGGCGTTCCGTTGCTGACCGAGCACACCGTCGAGCAGCTCCCGCAGGTCGCGACGGAGTTCTGGAGGTCTGCCTCGCAGCCGTCCGCGTACTGCGCGTTGCAGTCGAAGAAGCCGGCGTTGCAGCTCGCGACGCCGCAGTTGCCGGCGTTGCAGACCGGGCTCCCGTTCGCGACCGTGCAAGCCGTGTTGCAGCCGCCACAGTTCGCGACCTCCGCGAGGAGGTTCGCCTCGCAGCCGTCCGCGTACTGGTTGTTGCAGTCGTCGAAGTTGGCGTTGCAGTTCGCGATCGCGCAGTTGCCGGTCGTGCAGACGGGCGCGCCGTTCACGACGGTGCAGGTCGTGCCGCACGTCCCGCAGTTCGCGAGGTCGTTCTGCAGATCGAAGCCGTTGTCCGGCGTGCCGTCGCAGTCGTCGTCGAACGTGTTGCAGACCTCGGGGACCGAGGCGTCCGCGGACTGGCCGGGGTTCGTGGAACACGTGGAGCTCGTCCCGTCGGGCGTACACTCGATCGTGCCGCCGCCGCACTGGCCGACGCCGTTGCAGACCTGTCCGAGCGAGAAGCCCTCGTCGATCGTGCCGTCGCAGTCATCGTCCGCTGCGTTGCACGCCTCCACGGCCGGGTTCGCCTGCACGCAGAAGTACTCGCAGCCGTTGTTCGGGTCGTTGTCGAGGTCCCACTGGTTCGTCGCGCAGCCCACGCCCTCGCCGAGGAGGTTGACGAGCGTGTTGGGGGCGTCGCGGTCCGACGAGCCGATCTGGATCGCGCCCGAGTCCGGGCCCACGGTGCCGGGCGCGTACGTGACGTCGACCGTGACGGTGTCGCCGGAGGCCACCACGATCGGAAGCGCGGGGCCGTTCATCAGCGTGAAGTCCGCGCTCGAACCCGCGGTGAGGCCGAGCGTGTGGATGGTCAGCGGACCGACGCCCGCGTTCTGCACCGTGAGCGTCACGGGCGGCGCGGTGGAGCCGCGGTAGATCGTCGAGAAGTCGATCGGCGACGCCGGGATCGGCGGCACGGTCGACTTGAAGAGGAAGACGGTCGGATCCGTGCCCTCGCCGGACAGCGGGATGTCGATGCGCGGCAGCGCCGGATCGTTCGTGGTGATCGCGACGGTCCCGGTGTCCGCGCCGATCACCGTCGGTCGGTAGCGCACCGTGAGCTCGACCTGCTCACCCGGCGCGAGTGGGCCGGCGGCGGTCGGCAGCACCGTGAAGTCCGTAGAGCTCGCGGGGGTCACGCCGATCGCGGAGATCGTCAGTGGGGAACCGCCCGCGTTCTCGAGGGCGAACGTCCGGGTCTCGTACTGCCCCGCGGCGCGGAACACGTGGACCGGCCCGAACGGGATCGAGGTGGACGAGGTGACGGCGACCGGCGGCAACAGCGCTTCGCCCACGATCGTCACGTCGCGCATCGGGAAGTCCGGATCGGTCGACTCGATGCGCACCACGCCGGAGAGCAGCCCTTCCGCGACCGGATCCGCGACGACGATCGCGCTGACGTTCGCGCCCGGCGTGAGGTCGCGCGGGACCGTCGCGGTGGTGGAGATCGACAGCCCCGCGGACGCGCCGTTCAAGGTCACGTCGAACAGGCGCAGCGTGTCGTCGCCCGCGCTCGTGAGGTTCATCGTGACCTCCTCCGGGTAGCCGATGAACACGGTGCCGAAGTCGACGGGGTCCGGTTGGACCTGGAGCGCGGCCTCGATGCCCTCGCCGAGGAGGCGGATCTGGTACGGAGACTCGTCGCCGTTCGCGTCGGTGTTGCCGATGACGAGGAGCTCCTCGACGGCGCCTTCGTTCATCGGGCGGAACGTGACGTCGATGCGGAGCGTATCGATCGGCGCGCCGCTCGCGTCCACGCAGTAGCCGTCGACGCACGTGGTGTCGGGGAGGTCGCAGGTCCCGTTCGAGCAGATCGCCGCGGCGCGGAACGGCTGCAGGAACATCGGCACGCCCGTGGAGGTCTGCGTGGTGAACAGCAGGCTGGGGTTCGGCTCGGTACGGACCGACAACACCTCGAGCACCGCGTTGCCGGTGCCGACGTTCTTCACGAAGACGCTCGCGGTGCCGCTGCCGCCCGTGGGGACGGCGCCGAAGTCGAGCGTGATCACCTCCGGCATCGAGGTGCCGGGCTCTTCGACGACCGCGATCTCGCTGACGCCCTTGTACTCCGCGATGAGCGGGACGATGACGATCGGTCGGTCGTCGTCGTCGGTGACCACCCGGAGGCGGTCGAGGTCGTCCATGCCGTCGCGCGCCGTGTAGCGGACGCGCGCGATGCGCGTCTCGCCGGGTTCGAGGTCGGCGGGCAACGCGCCCGAGGTGATCAGTTCGAATTCGCCGGTGGGGTTCTGTTCGATCTCGAGCGCGAGGAGGCGCAGCGGGCCGTCGCCGACGTTCTCGACCTGGAGGCCGAGCTCGACCGGCGTCCCGATCTGGAAGGCGCCGAAGTCGAGCTCCTCGGGATCCACGCGGACGCGGCCGGCCGTCGCGGGGCCGGCGTCGCGCACGGCGGGTTCGCAGACGGCGGCGACGCAGACCTGGTCGCTGGGACACGGGTTGTCGTCGTCGCACGCGACGGCGACCGAGGAGCCGCCGTCGCGCCCGGATCCCCCGGGCGGCGGCGCTTCGCCGGTACAGTTGGCTGCGAGGGGGAGGAGCGCCGCGAGCGCGACGAACGGGCGGAGTGTGGAACCCACGAGCGTGATCTAGCCCCGGGTCCGGCCCGCGAGCAAACCGACCTCGACCCACGTGTGCGCACGCACGGGTCCAGGTCAGGCGAGGGCGTGGGCGAGATCCTCGATCAGATCGTCGGCGTCTTCCAGGCCGATCGAGAGGCGCACGAACCCGTCCGCGATCTGGGCGCCCGCGCGCTCCTCGGGCGACATCTGCCGGTGCGTGGTGTGCGCGGGCGCGATGACGAGCGAGTGCGCGTCCCCGAGGGAGCCGGCGCGCGCGACGATCTGGAGGCGGTCCATGAACGCCACCACCCGCGCCGCGTCGGCGAGCTCGAACGCGATCATCCCGCCGAAGCCGGTCGGGAGGCAGCGCCGGGCGAGCGCGTGGTCGGGGTGCGAGGGGAGGCCGGGGTAGGCGACGTTCGTGACGTCGTCGCGTTTGTCGAGCCACTCGGCGATCCGCAGCGCCGTCGCGCAGTGCTGCCGCATCCGCACCGCGAGCGACTTGATCCCGCGCAGCACGAGCCACGCGACGAACGGCGCCATCGTCCCGCCGACCTCGATCAACAAGTGCTGCGCGGCGTCGAGGTGTGCGCGGCTCCCCACGACGATGCCGCCGATCAGATCGCCGTGCCCGCCGAGGTACTTCGACGCGCTGTGGACCACGAGGTCCGCGCCCTGCTCGATCGGGCGTGCGAGGTACGGCGACGCGAATGTGTTGTCGACGACGAGCCGCGCGCCCGCTTCGTGCGCGATCTCAGCGAGCGCCGGGATGTCCGCCACGCGGAGGTTCGGGTTCGTGATCGTCTCCGCGTACAGCACCTTCGTGTTGGGCTGCATCGCCCGACGCATCGCTTCGTGGTCGCCGTTGTCCACGAACGTGGTCGTGATGCCGTAGCGCGGCAGCACGTTCTTCATCATCGCGAAGCTGCCGCCGTACGCCGCGCGCGGCGCGACGATGTGGTCGCCTTGCTGGCAGGACGCGAGCAACACGCCGTGGATCGCAGCCATGCCGGATGCGAACGCGAGCGCGCCCTCCGCGCCCTCGAGATCCGCGACGCCGCGCTCGAGGGCGTCGACCGTGGGGTTCGAGAGGCGTGAGTAGCAGTGGCCCTGCGTGAGGTCCGTGATCGCGGCGGCGAGGCCTTCGGTGTCGTCGAACTCGAACGACGCCGTCTGGTAGATCGGCACCGAGAGCGGGCGGCTCGGCACGGCGGTGGGCGCGATCCGGGTGTGGACCGCGCGCGTCGAGAAACCTCGCTCTTTCATGTCATCGCTCCTCGTCGACGAGCTCCGCGACGCTCCCGGGGAGGAGGTCCACGCGCTTGTCGCCGATCAGTCCGACGCGATCGTCGCCGTCCAGCTGCACGAAGATGAGCTGGTCCTTGGCGTACTTCCCGAAGCGCACCGACGCGAGCGCCTTGCCCGCGGCGTCGCGCAGAACGAGCTTCCGCGACGGCGGATCCAGCAGCCACTCCGTGCGCTGACGCTTGGTCGAGTCCTTCGCGTGGAGGGCGTCGACCTTGAGGTACGTGAACGCGCGCAGCACGGCGTCCATCTTCCAGATCTTCGCGGGCTTGTCGCCGACGAGCCAGTCGGACTCGCCGCTGCGCTTCGCCTCGAACTTGTCGGTGCCGTGCTCGAAGTACACGGACGCGATGTCCTTCTTGTCGACCTTGTAGAACGTGCGGTCGCGGAACTGCACG
>JAUHYN010000526.1 GCA_030426505.1 bacterium
AGCGACTCTCCCGTAAGGGCAAGGAAAATTCAGCGTATTTTGACGCCGGTATCGGTCGTCTGATAGGTCTGCCATCCGATGTCGGCGGGAGACACCGAGTCCCCCTCAGAGGTCGAAGAGCGCACGAAGAGTGGAGGCAGCGCGAACGGCGCAGCGCCGAAGGATGCCGCGAAGACGCAAGCATCCATCACGGAGCTGGAACTGCAGTTCGCGCAGAATCCTGAATCGAACGCGTTCGTCGATCTCTGCGAGGCTTATCTTCGTCAGGGCCGCTTCATGGAGGCGATGGTCGTCTGCAAGAAGGGGATCAAGGCGCATCCGGATGCGGTCGACGGTCGCATCCTGCTCGCGCGCGTCTACGCCGAACAGAAGAAGTACAAGCGCGCTCTGACCGAGCTCGACAAGCTCGCGAGCGAACACGCCGAGTCCGGCGCGGTCTTCCTCGCGCGCGGGCGTGTGCGTCTCGAGAGCGGCGCGAAGGACGACGCGATCGCGGACCTCAAGCAGGCCGTGGATCTCGATCGCGACCTCACCGACGCCTCCGATCTGCTCGCCGAGCACGGGATCACGTATCCCGAGCCGGAGCCCGAACCCGAGCCGCCTCCGCGCGCCGCGATGCCGCCTCCGGCGCCGCCCGCGAGCGTGGACATCGGCTCGCAGGATCTCCCGTCGATGCCGCAGCGCGCGCCGTCGGCCGTTCACGTGCCGCGCGGCGCGTCGGGCGTGCAGGTCACGCCGGTGACGCCCGCGCAGGGCGCCGCGCCGTCGTCGAGTACGGGCGACCTCCCGATCCCCACGACGGGCGATCTTCCGCCGCCGGGCTATGCGCCGCTGCCGCGGTCGTCGTCGTTCGGTATGGGCTCGCTCCCCGGGCGCGCGAACTCGGTCGTTCCGCAGATCCTCGAAGGTGAGGACGAGCTCGAGAAGATCGCGGAGGCCGTCGCCTCCGAGAAGCCGGATCGCGGCCGCCCGAAGACCACGCTGGTCCTGGTCATCGCGCTCACGGTGGTGGGCCTCGGCGTCGTCGCGCAGCGGCTGATCACGAAGTCGCGCATCGAGGCGATCGATCTGCTCACGACCAAGGCGGTCCCGGCGTTCAACCGGGACACGTACGGCAGCTACAAGCAGGCGGCCGAGTACCTCGAAGAGATCATCGACGATCACGACGAGGACCACCCGCTCACGCTCGGCCGGCTCGCGCACACGTACGCGATCCTGTGGGGCGAGCACGGCGAGTCGGACCTCGAGCCGAAGATGCGCGCGATCCTCGCGCGCGCCGAGGAGAAGGCGCCGAAGATCTCGCACACGGTCGCGGCGCGCTCGCTCGCGGCGCTGTACGAGGGAACGGATCGCCACGCGGCGGCGGAGAAGGCCGCGAAGATCGCGCAGCCTTACATTCAAGAGAACGCGGCGGGTGGCGCCGCGCCCACGCACGCGGATGTCTCCGTGGCGCTCGCGGATCTGCAGCTCGGCGAGTACGAGCAGGCGACGAAGATCCTCGCGCGGGTGAAGGAGGTCCTCCCGGGCAGCGTGCGCGCGAAGGTGTGGCACGCGCGGGCGGCGTTCCGAGCGCGTCGCGTGGGGACGGCGATCGCCGGCTTCTCCGCGGCGCTCCGCGCGGAGCCGAACCACCCGGGCGCGCTCGCGGGGCTCGCGTTGGCGCGGCTCGAGCGCGGCAACCTGAAGCTCGCGGCGGCGGATCTGTTGCGCTTCGACCAGCTCGCGCGCGAGCAGCCGAAGAACATCTCACCGCGTGACCAGGCGATGGCCGAGTTCGCGCGCAGCGAGATCCTCCGCTCGGCGGGCGAGGACGCGAAGGCGACCGGCGCGTACGAGCAGGCGGTGCGCCTCGATCCGCAGAACGCGCACTTCCCGTTCGCGCTCGGCCGGTGGATGCTCGAGCAGGACCGCGCGAAGGAGGCGATCGAGCCGCTGGAGAAGGCGGTGAAGATGGAGCCGTACCGCTGGGCGTTCCACGTCGAGTTGGCCGAAGCGAAGATGCGCAACGGGCAGTACGACGAAGCGAAGCAGCACATCGACGACGCCCTCGCGAAGGCCCCGAACGACTCGGAGGCGCTCATCGCGAAGGCGCGCTACCTGCGGCGCACGAAGCAGCCGAACACCGAGGAGTACCTGAAGGGCCTCCTCGAAAAGCACCCGACCATGCGCGTCGACGTCCACCTCGAGCTCGGGCGGCACTACCGCCGGCTCAACCGGCTGGACGACGCGAAGAAGGAGCTGGAGTCCGCGGTCGAGGACATGGCGCGCCACCCGCTTTCGAAGCAGGCCGACGTCCTCCTCTCGTACGGGCGCCTCATGGACGACCGAGGCGAGAACGTGACCGCCGCGAACTCGTACGAGAAGGCGGCACAGATGGGCGCGCTCGAGGGCTGGTACCGGCTCGCGATCAACCTCGCGAAGTCCCGCACCGATCACGACCGCGCGATGAAGGCGTGCGACGAGTACCTCGCCGCCGGCAACTCGCTGCGCTACTCGAAGAGCGCGCGGGTCCTCTGCGAGTCGATGCGCTGAAGCGCCGCCGCGCTCACGCTTCGCCGGGCTCGACGATCTCGAGGCCTCAGTCTTCGCCGGGCTCGACGATCTCGAGGCCTCACTCTTTGTCGGGCTCGACGATCTCGAGGCCTCACTCTTTGTCGGGCTCGACGATCTCGAGTCCCTCTTCGAAGTACTGGTTGATCATCTTCATGAGGCGCTCGCGGTCGAAGAGCTCGACCGGGGCGTCCTCGGCCTCGAGGCGTCCGTCCGGCGTGAACGTGCCGGTGGTGAAGAGGAGGCCCTTGCTGACGTAGGCGGAGCGCGTGGCGCGGATGAACTTGCCGACGGCGGGGGCGTCGAGTTTGCCAGTGTCGCGCGGCGCGGTGATGCAATGGACCAGCAGCTTGCCGCCGGTGATCGGCTCCGGGTTCTCGGCGTAGATCTCGATGACCTCGTTCTTGCCGCCCTGGAGGCGATCGATCTCGAGGCCCATCTTGTCGAGGAGCTCGGCGACGATCTTGCCGAGCTGTTCGGCGTCGAGATCCACCAGCGGCGAGTTGTTGGACTCGCGCTTGAGGTCGACGGGCGGCGGGCGAGGGGCGCTGATCGCGATGAGCAGGATCAGCAGGAAGCCCCCGCCGATCGCGCCCATGAACAGGAGGATGACGCCCACGCGGGGCCTACATCGCCTTCTCGACCATGTCCTGGATCTGCGCCTTCGCGACGGCGCCGACGATCTGCTGCACGGGCTGGCCGCCCTTGAAGACCAGGAGGGTCGGGATGCTCATGACGCCGTAGCTCTGCGCCACGGAGGGGTGCTCGTCGATGTTGACCTTGCCGACCTTCGCCTTCGCGCCGAACTCGCCCGCGAGCTGCTCGACGTGCGGCGCGATCATGCGGCAGGGCGCGCACCAGGGGGCCCAGAAATCCACGAGCACCGGGACGTCCGATTCGAGGACTTCGCTCTGGAAGTTGTCGCTGGAGAACTCGACCACGTTTTCAGCCACTGTCGTACCCTTCTTCCTTCCCGGTCTGAACCCGGGGAGCGCACGGTCGATTCCCCGTCCCGAGCGCCGCTGGCGTTGCCCTGCCATAGCAGATCGTCGGGGCGACGCGCACCACGGTTTTCTCGACTTTCGGACCAAACAGGTGAACCCTATACTTCGGTAGCGTCGCCCATGGCTGAGCTTCATCCGCGCATGTTCATCGCCCACTCGACCCTCGAAGCGTGGGTCGACTCCGGCAACGTCGACGTCTCCGAGAACGTCGTCGTCCTCAACAACCTCGGACGCGCCTACGAGTTGTCGCCGGCCGTTCGCTTCCTCTCGGTCGTGCCCGAGGGCGCGGCGCCCGAGCTCCTCGGCAAGGTGCTCACCGAAGAACGCATCGCCGAGCTCGGCGGCGAGTTGATGGGTGAGTCGGTCCTGTTCGGAGAGGCGGCGTTCGAAGTCGAGACAGGATTCGTCGGTACGCTCCGCGCGTCCTGAACGTGGTCATCCATGGCGCTCCTCCTCCTCAAAGTCTCGGCCGTCATCTACGTGCTCGCGGCCGCGCTCGGCCTCGTCCAGCTCAAGTGGCCGCGCCTGTCCGGTGACCGAACGGTCATCGTCGGGCTCTCGATCGCGCTCCTCGCGCACGCGCTCGCGCTCGGCGGGCGCACCGTGGAGATCGGCACGTTCCCGCTGTCCACGCTCGCCGACGGGCTGTCGTTGTTCGGCTTCCTCGCGGCGCTGATCGGGATCGGGATCGCGTGGCGCTCCGGCGTCCCGCAGGCGGCCGCGCTCGTCGCGGTGCTCGTCGCCGCGCTCACGATCATGGCCGCCGCGATCGACCCGGGGCTCGCCGGTCCGGAGCGCCTGCGCTCACCGTGGCTGCCCGTACACATCGCGCTCGCGTTCCTCGGAGAGGCGTCGTTCGCCGTCGCGGGCATCGTCGCGATCGTCTACCTGATCCAAGAGCGCCGTCTGAAGACGAAGCGCAAGAAGATCCAGAAGATCGGGACGGGCCTGCACAAGCTCCCCGCGCTCGAGATCCTCGACAACGTGAGCATGAGGCTCATCCAACTCGGCTTCCCGATGATGACGCTCGGCCTCGTCGCCGGCGCGATCTATTCGAAAGAAGTCAGCGGCGCGTACTGGACCTGGGGCCTCCTCAACACGGTGAGCCTCCTCGTCTCGATCCTCTACGCGCTGCTCCTCCACTTCCGCCTCACGATCGGGTGGCGCGGGCGCAAGGCCGCGGTGCTCACGCTGGTCGGCGTCCTCGCGACGCTCGTCGCGCTCGTGGGCCTCGGACTCGCCGGCGTCGGCGCACACGGGCAGGACTACGTGTCGTGAGGTTCGCGGTCATCGGGCTGTCCCACCGGACGGCCTCCATCGAGCTGCGCGAGCGCTTCGCGCACCACACGCGCGATCTCGAAGCGGCCCTCGAAGCGGTGCGCGCGCTCGAGACGATCGAAGAGGCGTGCATCGTCTCCACCTGCAACCGCGTCGAGTTCTACGTCGCGGGCGCGGCCGAGCCGTCCACGCTGTCGCGTTCGCTGCGGTCGCACCTGCTCGCTTTGTCCGGGCTCCCGCCCGCGGAGCTCGACCCGCACCTGTACACGCACGAGGGCGAGCCGGGCCTGCACCACCTCTTCCGGGTCGCGTCGTCGCTCGACTCGATGGTCGTCGGCGAGCCGCAGATCCTCGGGCAGGTCAAAGAGGCCTACCGCGCCGCGTCCACGTCGAAGCACGCAGGCGCCGCGTTGACCCGCGCGTTCTCGAAGGCGTTCCACATCGCGAAGCGCGTTCGCACCGAGACCGGCGTCGCGGAGAACGCGGTGTCGATGAGCTTCGCGGCGGTCGAGCTCGGCAAGGAGATCTTCGACACCCTCGAGGGCAAGCAAGTGCTGCTGATCGGCGCGGGCAAGATGGCGGGCCTCGCGTCGCGGCACCTGGTGTCGTCGGGCGTGCAGCAAGTCCGCGTCGCGTCGCGTTCGATGGAGTCCGCGCAGCGCCTCGCGAACGAGATCGGCGGCCTCGCGTCGAGCCTCTCGGACCTCCCGATCCTACTGAACGAGGCGGACATCGTGATCTCGTCGACGGCCGCCCCGGGGTACGTCGTCGAAAAGAAGATGATGGCGAAGGTGGTGCGCAAGCGCCGCTACCGGCCGATCCTCTTCGTCGACATCGCGGTGCCGCGCGACGTGGATCCGGGCGTCGCAGATCTCGACAACGTCTTCGTCTACGACGTCGACGATCTCGAGCAGGTCCTCGAGCTCAACCGCGAGAGCCGCGCGCGTGAAGCCGCGGCGGCGGAGCGCCTCATCGAGGACGAGCTCGCAGGCTACGTCCGTTGGTCGAAGTCCCAGCAGGTCGTCCCGGTGATCAAGGCGCTGCGCACTCAGGCGATGCGCGTCGCGACGAGCGAGGTCGAGCGCACGCTTTCCAACGTGAAGGGCGCCGACAAGAAGACCGCACAGAGCATCAAGGCGATGGGCAACGCCATCGTGAACAAGATGCTGCACTCCGTGATGACGACGCTGAAGGAAGAGGGCGCCTCCGGCGATCCGCAGCCGATGATCGACGCGCTCGTGCGCCTGTTCGATCTCGAAGAAGCGGTGCGCGCGGCCGAGGCGCCGCCCGAGCCAGCGAAGACCGCTGACAACGTCTTCGAGCTGCGCCCGAAGGATCAGGCGCAGGGAGACGGTTC
>JAUHYN010000527.1 GCA_030426505.1 bacterium
GCGTCGCCATGTACGTCGACGCGCGCGAAGACACGATCCGTCGCCGCGCCGCGCTCCTCGGCCGCGACCCGGACGCCGCCGTGCGCGGCGCCGCCGAGAGCGTGCGCGAGACGCCGGCCGGTCCGGCGCTGCTCACGCGTTGGGTCGACCTCGCGCTGGAGCGCCTCGGATGAAGCACCTGTGGGTGGCGCTCGTCGGCGCGACCGCGGTCGCGTGCGGCTCGCCGTGCCTCGACCCCGACACCGCGACGGCGTCAGCGGTGCGGATGGAGGACCCGTCGGACGCCGAGACGTTCGTCGCGCACCCGTGGCCGTCGGACGCGCTGGTCTCACGGCGCGGCATCCACCTGCGGCACTTCGAGAACCCGACCGACTCGTCGACGCTCGACGACTACCTGAAAGTGATCTCCGCGGAGACGAACGCGTTCGCGACCTCGGCCGCGCTGTACCTCGGGTTCACCGGCCCGATCGATCCGGCGTCGCTCCCGGCCGACCCGCGCGCGTCGATCGCGGACGACGCGTCGGTGTTCCTCGTCGACATCGATGCGGACTCCCGCGAGCGCGGGCGGCGCATCCCGCTGCGGATGGAGTACTCCGAGATCGCATCGACGTACCTCGCGCCGTACAATCTCTCGATGATCCCGCCGTACGGGATCCAGCTCCTCGGCGACACGACGTACGCGTTGGTCGTGACGAACCGCGTGACGGATCCGGCCGGCGTCGCGATCGAACCGACGCCGCTCGCGCACAACGCGATGTACGGAGGCTGCGACGACCACACGCCCGAGTCGATCTTCAGCGCGTTCGCGCCGCTGCGCGCGTACCTCGACGACGCCGAGGACTTCGTCCGCGAGGACGTCGTCGCGGCGACCGTCTTCACCACGCAAGCCGCGGTCGCCGAGCTCCGCGCGCTCGCGAAGGTCGCGCGCGCGCAGCCCGCGCCCGAGCCGTCGGAGTGGGTGAGCGAGGGTTGGAACGGCGCGCGCTTCCGCTACGACGCGGTGATCGATCTTCCCGGCTTCCAGGACGGCGAGAATCCGTACGTCTCGCTCGGTGACGGCGGCGAGCTCGCGCAGGACGAGAACGGCGATTACTTCGTCACGCACACGGAGCGCACGCGCGTGGGCTTCGCGATCCCCGCGTCGCCGATGCCCGCGAGCGGCTGGCCGGTGGTGCTCTACTCGCACGGCACGGGCGGGAGCTACGCGAGCGCGTTCAACGGGGTCGTCGCCGATCTGCTCGCGCGGCGCGGCATCGCGACGGTCGGCTACGACCAGACCCTCCACGGCCCGCGCGCGCCGCCGCGGACGAGCCCGGAGATCACGTTCTTCAACCTCTTCAACCCGATCGCGGCGCGCGACAACATTCGCCAGGGCGCCGCCGACGCCGTCGTGCTCACGACGATGCTCGAAGAGATGACGATCCCCGGCAGCGTCACCGAGGACGGCGCGGCGGTGAAGTTCGACCCGTCCCGCATCGCGTTCCTCGGTCACTCGCAGGGCGGACTCGTCGGCTCCGGCTTCGCGGCGATCGACGAGCGGCCGCGCGCGTTCGTCTTCTCGGGGCTCGGCGCGATCCTCTCGATCACGCTCCAGGAGCGGAAGGACATCATCGACTTCGCGGCGCTCCTCACCACGCTGCTCCGCCTCCCGGACGGCGAGACGCTCGGCGACCTGCACCCGGTCCTGAACCTGATCCAGACGTTCATCGATCGCGCCGATCCGATCGCATACGCCGACAGTTACCTCACCGATCCGCCCGAAGGCGCGCAGCGCGACTTCCTCCAGGTCGAGGGCTTCCTGGATTTTGCGTCTCCCGCGCGTGGACAGGAGGCCTTCGCGGCCGCCGCGCGATTCCCGGTGATCGCGCCCGTCCACCGCGTCCCCGCGGCCGCCGAGCTCCTCGGGCTCGAACCGAACGATGCGCCCGCGAGCGCCAATGTCGAGACGGCGGCGGGGTCGATCACCGCAGGTTTGATCCAATATCCCGAGGAGACGCACTTCCCGATCTTCGACAACTCGGACGCGCGGCGCCGCTACCTCGAGTTCGTGAAGTCCGCGATGGAGTCGGGCCGCGCCGAGATCGTCGAAGCGCGCTGAGCCTCGAGACGAAATCGGGCCTTGCTCGCACGCCGAGGGTTTGATGATCCTCTCTACGCGTGGGTCCCATCGCCACCAGCGCTCGAGTCCTGCACGTGCTCGTGACGAGCTTGTGGTTGGGCGCGAGTGTCTTCTTCATGGTCCTCGCGCCGACGCTCTTCGATGTCGTCAGCTCGCGCCACGAAGCGACCGAAGTCCTCACCGAAGCGCTCGCGAAGATCGATCTGTTCGGCATCGTCGCGGGGCCGCTGTTGTTCGTCACGCTGATCGCCGGCTGGCTCCCGCTCCAGACGCCGCTGAGGCTGCGCGCGCTCATCACGTTCGGGATGACCGTCGCGGTCGGCGTGAGCGGGCAGTGGGTGACGCCCCGCCTCGAGGCGATCCAGTCCGCGATGGGGCGCCCCCTCCAGGACATGGATCCGACCAGCGTCGCGATGCTCGAATACGACCAGCTCCACACCGTCTCCAGTGGCCTGATGGTCTTCCACGTCGCGGCGGCGCTCGTCCTGCTGGTGCTGGCCGTCCGGTCGTCCAAGCCCAAACGGAGCTTCGGGATCGAGTTGTAGCGCCCAGGGGGCTTGGCAGGCGCCGATCTCCCACTCATACTTACATCTGGGTCATGCGGGTCCGGAACCAGGAGCCTCGGAAGATCTCCACCGAGGAGACCGCGCCGGTCGACGCGCCGCGCGCCGAGGCCCGCGGCCCGGGCGACGCGATCGAGCGGAGCGCGCTGGTCGGCGATCGCGCGCTCCCGAAGGCCGGCCTCGATCCGCTCCGCCACCTCGACGGCCGCGTCACCACCGCCAACGCGGCGTCACGCATCGACGCGATCGCCGCGAGCCTCGGACTGACACACGTCTACCGCGAGCTGCTCACGAAGGGCGCGAAGCGCGCCGGGATCGATCGCGCCGCGCTCGAAGCGATGCGCGGTCGCACGTTCCAGGTCACGAAGACGACGCCACTCGGATTCACTTCGCGCCCGGGCGACGTGGTGTGGCCGCCGAACCAGTCGGAGGGCCGCGGCCTCGGGTTGTTGATGACCCGGACGATTCTGCTCCGCGTCGGCGAGACCGCCGTCGTGAAAGTGAAGGGGGCGGGGCAGGCGCACGATCACCCTGGCCAACAACAGCAGCGCGTGAACGGGCAGAAGCGCCCGCCGATCCCGAACCCGATCCTCTGGAACCGCGACTTCATGCGGACGGGCACCCCGCACTTCGGGCTGCAGGACGTCTTCGCGCGGGACGAGGCGGGGCGCCTGCTCGTCGTGCATGCGCTCGCGAAGGAAGTGTTCGGTCGGTTCGCGCACGCCCCGATCCCGCTCGACGCCGTGAAGCTCACGCAGGTCGAGATGGGCGGCAAGTTGATGAGCATCGTGCGCGCGCGCGCCGACGCTTCACTGTGGACGAACGACCAGGCGTACTTCGAGCGTGACCTGAAGGACATGTTCGAGCGCCTCGCCGCGATGAGTCGCGTAGGCGGCGCGAAGTCGCTGAGCGCCTGGCTCGACGCCGCGGCACAGCACCCGGAGGCCGACAAGCGAGCGCTCCTGAAGGCCGAAGGTTTCCCGGATGGACTCACCGGCACGGACCGCGACCTCGCGTACGGCCGCGCGCTCCTCGCCCAGGCGTTCACCGAGACCCACGAGCTCGGGCAGCTGGTCCTGCTCGAGGACGGGCAGTTCAGGAACAACATCGCGCGCGTGTGGCACGACCGCGGGATCGCGTCCGACTCGGCGGACCTGATGAGCGAGGCGCGCGCGCAGTTCTCGAGCGGGTGGGGCTTCGCGTACGACCCGACGTTGCCGAAGGAGCGCTACGCGAAGGTCTTCGAGAAGAACGTGCGGCGCACGATGCGCGAGCTCGGCGAGACGTACGGGATGCTGCGCGCGTTCGGCGCGGAGGTGAAGGACGGCTTCCACCCCAAGGACACGATCGGGAGCCAGGTCACCGACTTCGTCGACTACGACATGCCGCAACCCGTCCCGCCGCTCGGCGACGACGTGCCGGACTTCAAGCCGCTCACGGGGTGGCCGATGTGTCGCGGGGGCCTCGACGAGAACGTCGAAGCCCTCATCCAGTTGTTCGATCTCCCGCGCTCGATGACCACCGAGCTCCGCGCGCTGTGGCGCGACGCGGCCCGGACCGCCGCGGCGAAGACGGTGAAGGCGGGGCTCGAAGGGCGCCTCGATCACCTGCTCGGCCCGCAGGCTGGAGAGTGGCGCACGTGGATCGAGTCGGAGATCGCGAGCGCGGATCCGTCGCGTGATGATCTGCGAGCCGGCCTCGTGCGCGGCGCGTAGGCTTCAGTCGCGTTCGCGGCGGCGGTGGCGTCGGCCGCGCTCGCCGTTGCCGAGCAACCCGAGATCGAACAGGCCGGCGAGGCCGATCAACACCCACCCGAGCGGAGGTACTTCGCCGGGGCCGCCCAGCGAGTTCATCGCGTAGACGAACGCGAGCGTGGTGAGCGGAAGGAAGAGGAAGCCGAGCACCGGCCAGATGACGCTGTCGAACGCGCGGCCGAGGTAGCCGCCGCCGAACAGCCAGACGAGGAACAGCACGAAGCGCGGGAACGCGAGGCCGAGGCAGCCGAGGACGAACGGCATGCCGAAGAGCGTGGCGGCCGGGACCGGGCGAGACAAGGGACATCTTCGGCCCGCTTTGCGCTCGCGATCGGCGTCGACTACGATCGGTTGCACGCGTGCTGCTGCAGGAAGCGAAGTGGCGCGTCGCGCTCGGGCTGCTCGTCGGGGCGCTCTTCGCCGCGGTCGCCGCGTGGTACCTCGGCGCGCTCCTCTTCGCGGGCGTCGCGCCTTCGGGCGTCGACCTCGTGACGAGCCTGATGGTCGCGGCGGCGGGCCTCTTCGGGATGAGGCTGGTGGTCGGCGTCTCCCGCAGCGTCGAGATCGCCGACCCCGTCGTCATCGAAAAGCCCGGTCGCCGCCTCGAGTTCCCGGTGCGTTCCGTGATGTTCCGAGTCCAGCGCCACCGCGATCGCTCCGTCGTGCGCTTCAGGACGCGGACCACGTACTCGTTCCAGGTGTATCGCGACCCGCGGTGGGTCATCGGCGAGGTCCCGATCCTGGCCGCGCAGATCCCGCTCGTGACCGAAGCCGTGACGAAGGTCGGCGGTTCGATCGAAGCGCCCGATGCGTGAGCCGCGTCAGGGCTTCTTGGGCGGCGGCGCTTCGTCTTCGTCGCAGCCCTTGGTCTGACGGAAGCCCTTGAGGCTCCACTTCGTCCCGCGCTTGAAGCAGGCCGTCAGGTCCCAGCGCGTGTCCGTGCTCGTGTGGAACACCACGTCGTCGATCTGCGCGAAGTCGCCGTCCTGCGTGACGCGCCCGGTACACGCGTAGTCGTCGATGCTCGCGCCCCGCTTGCCGACCCAGCCCTCGGTCAGCAGCGCGTACTCGGCGAGCGCGCACGCGGTGGTCGCGTCGAGCTGCTCCGCGGTGTCGCCGGCTGCGATCGTCTCGACCAAGACGTCCTTGCGGTTCGACACCTCGATGATGCCGACGCTCCCGATGATCCAGAAGACCACGCCCAGCCCGAGCCCGACGCCACCGAGCACGCCGCCCGCCGACACCGACGACGGCACCACGATGTCGTGCTCACGCGCGAGCCGACGCGCGCGCACCGACATCAACAACCCGACGATCGACATCACCGGCACGATGCACGTGAGCAGCCCCATCACGGACCACAACACGGACCAGGTGCCGGAGCTCTTCACGGAGCGCCGCGCGTTGTCGAGGCGCTTCGCGTCCTGCGCGCGCTCGTGGGCGTCCTCTGCGGCTTCGCGCTGGCGCTCGGCCTCCGCTTCGGCGCGGCGCGCCTCGAGCGCGGCCGGCGTGGGCTGATTGCAGTACGCGCACACCAGCGCGTCGTCGACGATGCTCGCTCCGCAGGCCGGACACTTCACCGGTTCAACCTCGGTCGACGGGGACCGGGCCTTCGTCGGTCCAACGGTAGAAGCCTTCGCCGGTCTTCTTGCCGAGCTTGTTGGCGCGCACCAGCTGCCGCAGCAGCGGCGGCGGCGTGAACTGGGGGCCGAGCTCCTTCGTGAGGTGCTCCGCGATC
>JAUHYN010000528.1 GCA_030426505.1 bacterium
GCTTCTTCGTGAAGTGCGGCTCGTGCACCTCGCCGATCATCGGCCCGGTACACGACGGACAGCCATGGACACACGGGCACGCGTCCAACAGCTTCGCCGCCCGCTCGAGCAACCCGAGCCGCACCTCGTACATGCGCGCCGCGAGCCCCACGCCGCCCGGCACCGTGTCGTAAAGATAGAGCGTCGGCTCGAAGCGACGGTCCACGCGCCCCGCCTCGTCCACGCCGACGCCCGGCTCGTCCACCAGCGTCCGCGAGACGTCGCGCGGATCCATCATCAACCCGACCGCCGCCACCGAGTGCATCACCGCGAGGAGCCCGACGAGCCCCTCGTTGACCACCGCGCGCGGCGCGTCGATCCGGGCCAGGAGCGCCTCGGGTATCGTGATCCAGAACGCCGTCGTCGCCTTCTCGATCTCCGGCAGATTCACGTCCCCGTAGCCGACGTTCTCGTGCGTGTGGAACTTGATCTTCTTGAAGCCGACGACCTTCTCCACGACGTCGACCTCGCCGAGCCCCGCGATCACCGCGCCCTCGGGGAGCGGCGCGCTCTCGAACTCGTCCAGCACCGACACCCGCGTCCGCGTCAGCGCGGTCGTGTAGTAATCCGGCTCGACGCGCCGCACGTAGGCCTTGTGGTTCTCGTAGTCGAGGTACTCGACCTGATGCTGCCGCCCGTCGTGCTGGTAGATCGCCTGCTCGTGCAACATCGTGTGCGTGGACCGGAAGTCCATCTCCGCGATCGTGTGGTGCGACTCGGCGTCGATGATCACGAAGTTGTTCCAGCTCGGGCTCCTCAACGAGACCTCGTTCGCCGGGTACGCGTCCGTCGCCCAGTGATAGACCGTGCGCCCGCCCCGCCCCGGCACCGGGTGGACCACCTTGTGCTCCTCGAGGAACGTCAGCGCGTCCCCGACGGACGAAGGCTCGACGTCCCCGAACCCCTCCCCCGCCTCGAACGGCAACTCGAACGCCGCGCACTTGAGGTGCTGCACGAGGATCTCCACGTTGTCCGGATCGATCCGCGCCTCCTCGATCGGCGCCGAGACCAAGTGCTCCGGCGCGCGCGCGATGAACTGATCGAGTGGCGCGCTCGAAGTGACGAGCACCGCGAGGCTCTCCTCGCTCCGCCGCCCGCCGCGCCCGAACCGCTGCCAGGTCGCCGCCATCGTCCCCGGGAAGCCGGCGCAGACCACGGCGTCCAGCGCCCCGATGTCGATGCCGAGCTCCAGCGCGTTGGTCGCGACGACGCCGCGAATCACGCCGTCCCGCAGTGACTGTTCGATCTGCCTCCGCTCCTTCGGTAGGTAGCCGCCGCGGTACGCGACGATCGCGTCCCGCGAGATGCGGTCCGGCGCGAGGCGATCGCGCAGGTACTTCAGCATCACCTCGACGTTGTTCCGGCTCTGCCCGAACACCATCGTCGACACCCCCGCGCGTATCAGATCCGCCGCGATCCGCACCGCGCACTTCAGGTAGCTCTCGCGGATCCCCAGCGTGGGATCGAGGAGCGCCGGGTTGTACAACATCACCCGCCGCTTCCCGGTCGGCGCCCCGCTCTCGTCCACCAACGCGACGTCCCGCCCGACCAACCGCTTCGCGTGCTCCGCCGGGTTGCCGATCGTCGCCGACGAGAACAACACCTGCGGCCGCGCGCCGTGGAACGCCGCGATGCGCAGCAACCTCCGCACGACGTTCGCGAGGTGCGATCCGAACACGCCGCGGTAGGTGTGCAGCTCGTCGATCACCACGTGCGTGAGGTTCGCGAAGAACCGCGCCCAGCCCGCGTGGTGCGGCAGGATCCCGGAGTGCAGCATGTCCGGGTTCGTGATCAGGACGCCGCTGCGATCCCGCGCCGCGCGCCGCGCGTCGCCCGGCGTGTCGCCGTCGAACGTGATCGCGCCGTGCGACAACCCCGCGTCACGCAGGAACGCCGCGAGCGAGGTCTCCTGATCACGCGACAGCGCCTTCGTCGGGAACAGGTAGAGCGCCCGCGCGTCGCTCCGCCGCGCCAACGCGTCGAGGACCGGCAGGTTGTAGCAGAGGCTCTTGCCGGACGCGGTCGGCGTCGCCACCACGACGTCCTCCCCCGCCGCCGCGAGCTCGAACGCCCGCGCCTGGTGCGTGTACACACGCTCGATGCCGCGCGCCTTCAACGCGTAGCGCACCGCCGGCGACAGGCCCTTCGGGATGTCGGCGTACGCCGCCTCCTTCGCGGGCTGCTCGACGTCCAGCGCGACGTTCTTCGTGAACGCCTCCGAACCGGCCCAGCTTGCGAGGACCGACTGAAGCCCGTACTCTCTCGACCAAGGCGCCGCCTGACGGCGCTCGAACGCCACACTCGATTCGGCCATCGCCGACGCACTGTACATCCGTTCAGACCACGGATACAAGAGCAGACATGGCGCATTTCCATCGAAAGTTCTTCGACTTCTTCCGAGAGCTCTCCGTCGACAACGACCGCACCTGGTTCAACGCGAACAAGGATCGCTACGAGGCGGACGTCGCCGCCCCGCTCCTCGCGTTCATCGAAGACTTCGCCCCGAAGCTGAAGAAGATCACGCCGCACTACCTCGCGATCCCGAAGAAGGTCGGCGGCTCGATGTTCCGCATCCACCGCGACACGCGCTTCTCCAAGGACAAGACGCCGTACAAGACGCACGCGTCCGCGCACTTCCGTCACGCGCGCGGCAAAGACGTCCACGCGCCCGGCTTCTACCTGCACCTCGGCCCCGGCGAGGTGTTCATGGGCGCCGGCATCTGGCACCCCGAGCGCGATCCGCTCCACGCGATTCGCACCCGGATCGCGGAGGACCCGAAGTCGTGGCAACGCGTCCTGAAGAACAAGAAGTTCTCGGAGCGCTTCGAGCTCCACGGTGAGTCGCTCAAGCGCCCGCCGAAGGGCTTCGATCCGGAGCACGCGCTGATCGAAGAGATCAAACGCAAGGACTTCATCGCCGTCGCGTCCTTCACGGAGCGCGACGCCTGCAAGGACGACTTCCTCGATCGCTTCACCGCTGACTGCCGCGCCGCGACGCCGCTCATGAAGTTCCTCGCGTCGGCGCTCGAGATCGAGTGGTGAGACGCAGCGTCACCGCCGCCCTCTTCGGCGGTGCGCTGTTCGTCGCGACCGAAGCGAGCGCGACCTATTCGATCGTGGGCGCCGACACCGCGACCGGCCAGGTCGGCGGCGCGGGCACCTCCTGCGTCGGCAACTTCTCCGTCTACAACATCTACGGTTCGGTCCCGGGCGTCGGCGTGGTCCACGCGCAGGCGCGCCTCAACGAACAAGGCCGGGTGCGCGCAGTGCAGCGCCTCGGCGAGGGCGTCGAGCCGCAGGCGATCCTCGACGAGATCAGCTCGAACGGCTTCGACGGCCTCGCCGCGCAGCGGCAGTACGGCGTCGTCACGCTCACGCCGAACGGCGCCGCGTTCACCGGCGGCCAGTGCGGCACGCACGCGAGCCACCGCACCGGCGACGTCGGCCCGTACACCTACGCGACCCAGGGCAACATCCTCACCGGGCGCGCCGTGATCGATCAGGCGAGCGACGCCTTCGAAGCCGACGGATGCGACCTCGCCGACCGCCTCATGAACGCCCTCGAAGCCGGCGCCGCGAACGGCGAAGGCGACCGGCGCTGCACCCCGAGCGGCATCCCCTCCGACGGCGCGTTCCTCCAGGTCGACCGCCCCGGCGAACCGGCCGGGAGCTGGCTGCGCCTCCGCGTCGACGACACGAGCCCCAACGACCCCATCGCCCTCCTCCGCGCCGAGTACGACGCGTGGCGCGCGACGAACCCGTGCCCGCCCCCGCGCGACGGCGGCGTGATCGAACGCGACGCCGGTGAGCGTGACGCCGGCGAACGTGACGGTGGCCCGGAGCGCGACGGCGGCGTCGAACCCGAGGACGCCGGCTTCATCGACGCGGGCGCCGCGGACGTCGGCCCGCGCGACGCGAGCGAAGACGAACCGCGCCCCGCCGGGCGAATCGACGCGACGTGCGGGTGTACGAGCGCGCCGAGTCGCGGCGCTTCGTGGTCGTGGGGATGGGCGTGGGTGGCCGGCGCGCTGCTCGCGCGGCGCCGGCCGTAGGACGCGCTCAGCGATTCAGCGTGAAGAAGCTCGGCGTGCAGTTGCCGTTGCCGCCCGGGCCGTACGGCGCGCAGTTCTGCCAGGTCTGTAGCGTGCCGTTGATGTAGCAGAACTCGCTGAGGTTCTGGCTCGGCGGGTGCGACCCGTCGTACTGCTGCGACAACGTCGAGAACCCGAGGTTCGCCGAAAGGCGGTGCCCGAGCTCCGGCGCCATGTGGTCGAGCACGTAGTCCGCCGAGCGGTCCGTGCCGTCGCAGCGGTAGTGGAACAGCCACTGGTTCTGGTTGTTGTTGAAGTACGGGCCGCGGCACGTGACCGACGTGTCGTTCGCCGTGAGGCCGTTCGTGCATTGCACGAAGATCCCGTTCGACAGACGCACGCGGTTGTTCGCGAAGTCGAGGTTCGTCCAGCCGCCGCCCTGGTACGTCATGTCGCACCAGACGCTGCGCGGCGCCTGACCGCCGGGGCCGTCGACGTCGATCGTGTACGTACCGTTCGCGGTGTTCCCCGCCGCGCGGAGCTGCGCGCAGCTGTTGCCGGTGCAGGTGCCCGCGCAGGACTGCGTCGTCGCCGGAGCGGCGCCCCCGCAGTTCGCGTCGGCGACGACCGCGCCGTCGCTGCGGAGGCAGCTCACGGAGCGCGTCTGCGTCCCGGTCGCGCAGCCCGAAGCGCTGCACGCGCTCCACGCCGTGGTCTGCCAGCTGTACGTGCAGCTCGAGACCGCGGTGCAGCTCTGCGTCGTGGTCGGCGCCGGCTCACCCGCGCAGTCGTAGTCGGGCATGATGAGGCCGTCGTCGCGCTGGCAGTAGACGTTCCGCACCTGGGTGCCCGTGCCGCACGTCGTGGAGCACGCGCCCCACGCGTCGGTTTGCCAGGTCTGCGTGCAGTACGAGAAGTCCCAACAGGGGAACTGCGTCCCGGGGTGCGGGATCGAAGCGCACGCCGAGTCGGGCGCATTGCTGCCGTCGGGGAGGACACACGTGACCGTGCGCGGCGTCGTGCCCTGGCCGCAGGTCGTCGAGCAGGCGCCCGCGGGGCCGATCGCCCAGTGCAGGCGGTTCGCGCCGACCTGGTTCGAGATCGAGCCGTCGTTGATGTCGAGCGTGGTCAGCGTGATATCCCACTGCGACCAGCCGCCGGACTCGAGCGAGGTCGTGTTGCCGATGATGAACACGTCGCCGGTCGCCTCCGAGGTGTGCTGCACGGCCGCGATGTGGCCCGAGTCCCACGCGAAGCTGCCTGCCTGGCGCGTCCAGCGCTCGGCGCCGTCGAAGGCGTACGCGCGGACGAAGAAGTCCGTGACGCCGAAGTTCTGCTGCATCGGCAGCGTGCCGAGCGTCCGGCCGGTCACGTAGACCGCGCCGCCCGGGCCGTCCGCGACGACGCCCCACGCGAAGTCTTCCTGCGCGTCGGTCGAAGCGATCGGGTACGCCCAGCGCTGCGTGCCGTCCGGGCCGAACTTGGTGATCGTCGCGTCCG
The DNA here is from genome assembly GCA_030426505.1 of bacterium. Taxonomy (GTDB): domain Bacteria; phylum Myxococcota; class Kuafuiibacteriia; order Kuafuiibacteriales; family Kuafuiibacteriaceae; genus JAUHYN01. The sequence goes on from JAUHYN010000528.1 coordinate 5,571, forward strand.
GCGAGTAGTCGCCCGTGCCGCGCGACCAGCTGTTCCACACGCCGTTCGCCGCGCCGCCGTACCAGTCGCCGACGATGTACGCCGAGCCGTCGACGTCGTCGACCGCGACGCCGAACGCGTAGCCGTAGCGGAAGTCCGTGGGGCTGAGGCGGAAGCCGTGCCCGCCGACGTGCTGGGTCCAGACGACCGCGCCCGTCGAGGCGCTGTGGCGCGTGAGGTACTGGTTGAACGCGGCGTTCGGATCCTGGTTCACGCGACGCTCGGTCCCCGCGACGAAGACGTCGCCGCCGTTGCGGCTGATCTCGACGTCCATCGCGTACGACAGGTTGCTGCCGTGCCCGCCGTCGGGGAGGTAGTAGTTCGTCCACAGGCGCGTGCCGTTGGTGTCGAACTTCGCGACGTACGAGGCCGGGACGTTCATCGGCGCCGTCGCGCCCGGGAGCGAGGACGACGTACTGCCGCCCGCGATGTAGACGTTGCCCGCGCCATCGACGGTGATGCCGTTGCCGCTGTCGTCACCGCCGCCGCCGAAGAGGCGCGTCCACAGGATGTTGCCGCTCGGCGAGAGCTTCATG
>JAUHYN010000529.1 GCA_030426505.1 bacterium
TGCCTCGGACATGTTTCTGCTGGGATCGTCGCTGCGTCCGCACGGATTGACCTGGCAACAGGGAGACGTGATGACGGCCAGCCTTGACCATGCAATGTGGTTCCATGCGCCCATCGCCTTTGACACCTGGCATCTCTACGCGATGGACAGCCCGTTTACCGGCGGCGCACGCGGCTTCAACCGTGGCGCGGTCTACACCCAGGACGGCCGGTTGGTCGCCAGCACGGCACAAGAGGGGCTTGTGCGGCCGGTGCGCCCGTCGTACTGGGCCTGGAGGAGCCGACCGGTCAGGCCGATCCCGCCGGCGCGCATCGGGCGGAACCACGCGGAGATCGGGCCGCGGAGGCGGTCGGTTTCGTCGCGCCCGAAGTAGAGCGACTCGACCTCGACACCGACGATGTTGAACACGGTGCGCGCGTCCGCGAAGGCCGTGGCGAATCGAACGATGCGCGCGTCGCCGCCCCAGGTGCGCGCCTCGCCGCCGCGCACGCGGAGGCCGAAGGTCGGCGTGAGATCTTCGTGGCCGTACCCCCCCGCGAACAGCTCGAAGGGGAGGAGGCGGATCGACTGGAGGCGGAGCGCGCCGATCCACGGGAGCGCCGGCGGCGGGGACGTATCGCCGGAGTCGGGCTCGACGTCGAACGTGAAGTGGGGCGCGGACGGGAGATCGATCGACTCGGCGGCGCAGTCCGCATCGTCGATCCGCCACGGCGCGATGGGGAGCGCGTCGTCGTCGCGGCGCGCGAGGAGGAGCTCGCCGTCCGGGACGACCGCGTCGCGTCGCCACCACCGCCCTTCCACGCGATCGAGCGCGGCGCGGGTGGCGTCTTCATCGTCGGCGCCGAGCGTGTGGAGGGCGCGGGCGAGCAGGGCGTCGACGGCGTCTTCGAAGGGGCGCGGATCCTCGAGGGCGGCGAGGCCGATGCGCGCGCCGAGCGCATCGGAGTAGAGGTCTTCCGGCGAGCGCGCGGAGAAGTCCTCCGAGAAGTAGGGGCGACGGCCGAGTCCGCGCGTGGTCGCGGCTTCGTGCCAGACCGCGAGCGCGTAGGCGCCGCGGGCGGCGAACGCGCGGCGCGCGGCGGCGGTGGAGGCGGTGTGGACGAACACGCCGGTCCCGCCCTGCACGGAGATCTCGACGCGTGGCGACGCGCTCGCGGCGAACAGATACGCGACGCGATCGATCGAGGCGCGCACGTGGCCGACATCGATCAGCCCGCCGCGGCAGGTGTGGACGAGCCCGGTGCGTTCGTCGAGCGGGAGGTCGCCCGCGTAGCGGTGCGTGCCGAGGCCGGCGACCGACACCACGTTGTCGAGGCGGATCGGGAGCAGCACCGGGCCGAGGCGCACGGGGAGATCGCGGCCGAGCGCGCAGCAGAATCGGCTGCGCGGTTCGGACGGTTCGTCGTCGTCCAGCGGCGCGGCGACCGCGGGGGTGGCCACCAGGCAAGCCAGGAGCGCGACGGCGAGCGTCGAGGATTCGCGTCCGTCGCGGCGTCGATCGGTTAGTCTCGCGGCGTGGTCTTCGTCGGTGTGGCGCTCGCGATCGTGCTGATCGCCGTGGTGTCGTTCAAGCCGCTCGTCCGCTGGATCGTGCGGCGCCGGCTGGGGCCGGAGCGCATCGTCGTGGAAGGGGGCGACGCGATCGAGCGCGTCGCGTCGCCGAAGCGAGTCGCCGTGATCGGGGGCGGCCTCGCGGGGATCGCCGCGGCGTCCACGCTCGCGGAGCGCGGCTTCGACGTGGAGCTCTTCGAGGCGGAGTCGTACCTCGGCGGGAAGATCGGCGCCTGGCAGACGACGCTCCCCGACGGGACGCCGACGTGGATCGGACACGGCTTCCACGCGTTCTTCCTCCACTACTACAACCTCGATCGCTTCCTCGAACGGCTGTCGCTGCGGGGCGCGTTCAGGACGATCGGCGACTACCAGATCGTCGAGCGCGACGGCACGCGACTGTCGTTCGCGGGGATCGACCGCACGCCCGTCCTCAACCTGTTAGCGCTCGCGCGGCGCGGAATCTACTCGATGACGAAGATCGTGTTCGGTCCGGCGCGCGATCTGATGGGCATCTTCCTCGAGTACGATCGCGAGACCACGTTCGAGCGATTCGACCAAATCAGCTTCGCGCAGTTCGCGGAGGCCGCCGCGTTGCCGCGCCGACTGCGGCTCGCGTTCGGGACGTTCGCGCGCGCGTTCTTCGCGGACGAGGCGCGCATGTCGCTCGCGGAGCTCGTGAAGTGCTTCCACTTCTACTTCCTCGGGCACTCGAAGGGCCTGATCTACGACCGCCCCGTCACCGACTACGAGACCGCGTTGATCGCGCCGATCCGCGCCCACCTCGAGGGCCTCGGCGTGAAGCTGCACCTCGGGACTCCGGTCGAGCGCCTCCGTCACACCCCAGCGCGCTTCGAGATCGACGGCGCAGGATTCGACGACGTGGTGATCGCGGCGAACGTCGTCGGCGCGCGCCGCATCCTCGCGGCGGCGGAGGGCATCGCGCCGGTCGACGGCCTCGAAGGCATCGTCGCGGGCCAACGCTACGCGGTCTACCGCGTTTGGATCGACCGAGCGTTCGAACACGACATCTGCGACTTCGTGATCACCGAGAGCGAGGAGGTCCTCGACGCCGTCGCCGTCTGCGATCGCTATGAACCCGAGGCGCGCGCGTGGGCCGAGCGCGAGGGCGGGGCGGTGTTGGAGCTGCACTGCTACGCGGTGCCGGACGACGTCGCCGACGGGGTGATCGCCGAGAAGCTCTTCGCGGAGACCGCCCGGCGGTTCGGGTTGGAGGGCGCGAACATCGTCCACGAAGATCTCCAGGTGCGCCGCGACTTCCCGGCTTTCCACGTGGGGCGCCACGCGGCGCGCCCGACGGTCGAGTCCGGGACGGAGGGGCTCTACCTCGCGGGCGACTGGGTGAAGCAGGCGTTCCCGACGATGTTGATGGAGGGCGCTTTCACCGCCGGGTTGATCGCGGCGAATCGGATCCTCGGGCGGTACGGCGTCGCGTCGGCGAAGGTCGAGTCGATCCCGCTGCGCGGCGTGATGGCCGGGATGCCGTCGCCGCCCACGCGGGAGAAGTGGATCAGCGAGGCGACGCGCTGACCTCCATCCTGTCGGCGACGCGATCGCGCGCGTCGGCGCCGCACAACCGCTCCACGATCCACAGCCCGAGATCGATCCCCGAGGTCACGCCCCCGGCGGTGACCACGGCGCCGTCGACGACTACGCGCTCCGTGAGGACCTCGGCGCCGTAGCCGCGGAGATCGTCGAACGTGGAGCGGTGGGTCGTGGCGCGGCGCCCCTCGAGGCGACCGGCCGCTCCCGCGAGCAGCGCGCCGGTGCAGACGGTGGCGAGCATGCGGTTGGGAGGGAAGCTGCGGATCCACGCGAGGACTTCGGCGTTCGTCTGAAGCGAACGTGTCTCGGGGCCGCCGGGGAGGACGAGGCAGTCCACGTCGTCGAGCGGCGGGAGGATCTCTTCCACGGTCAACGTCGCGCCGTCCGCGGTGTAGACCGTGCGGCTCGTGGCGCCGACGATGCGCCGCGAGGACGTGGGATCGAAGCCCATCGTCTCGATGCGCCGTACGGGATCGTGGACGCCGACGAGGTCCAGCAGGGTCATGCCGTCGAACGCGAGGAAGCAGAAGCGCGTCCCGCGCACTTCGTCGTCGAGGGGGCCTTCGGGGGGCAACGCGATCACTTCGCGGACCGCGTCGCGCTCGATCGGGCCTTGGACGTGGGGCATCGGTCCGCGCGGGGTCGCGGCGACGTCGATCGGGGCGTCGAGACGGCGCGGATCGATCTTCAGCAGCTCGAGGTCGTCGTGGCCCGGGAAGTAGAGCGCCGCCGACTCCAGGATCCGATCCGCGTAAGAGCAGTGCGTGAATCCGTGCTCGGCGAACGCCGGCCCGACGTACGCGTCCGTGAGCGGCGCCCGAGGGCGGACGTGGTATAGCCAGCGCATCACGCGGCGCGGCGCGCTTCGATCGTCTGCCGCGCGTGGCGCGCGAGCGTCTTCATCGTGACGATGCGGCGCCCGTCCGAGAGCATGTGTTCGATCGCCCGTTCGAGGTGTCCGATCTTCGTCGCGAGCGGGACCTCCAGGCGCTCGAGGTGCAGCTTCATCGAAGGGTCGAGATCCGCCGGCTGCGCGAGGTCGGCCGGGTGTACGAGGTAGTAGAACGTGTCGAGGCTCGCGAGGCAGGCCTTCAGGATCCGCTCGAAGACCGGCCAGTCGAACATGAACGCGAGTGTGTGCCAGCAGGCCATGCGCGCCGGCGTGGACGGCAACGGGAGCACGGTCAGCGCGGGGCGCGCGGGGTCGTAGCCGCGCCCGTACAGATCGCCGTTCGTGAGGAACGGGTGCCGTGAGCCCGCGAGGAAGTAGCCGAAGTCCCGGCGCGACAAGAAGCTCCACATCCGCGCGTCGCCGAGGTGGTTCACGGTCATCTTGAGGAGGGAAGGGAGCATCAACCACGAGGGGTGCGCGGACGTGTCGTAGGTGTAGCCGAGTGCTCGGTGGTCCAGCGTGTCGACGTTGCGCTGCGCTCCGAGGGCGCTGAAGTCCGGCATCTGGATCGGCGGCATCGAGACGTTCGTGCCGTAACCGCTCGTGCCGCCCGTCCACGGGTACATGATGTCGTTGCGGTGATGCTCCGGGTCGCCGCCCGAGGTCGGGTAGGTTCCGGCGTTCCCGTCTCGCTGCCACATCGCCCAGTAGCGATCGATGTTGCAGTGGTGCATGTAGAAGATGGGATCGAACGGCGAGGCCGTCGGGCTGCTCATATGGCCGCCGATGAAGCCATGCAGACCGTTGTGCATCTGATGGAAGTTCGCTGGCGACAATCCGTTGCCGCTCTCCACCGCGTTTTGGAACGCGGGGTACGTGGTCATGTTCAGCGCTTCCTGGATCGCATCGGGCGAGGGCAGGCTTCCGCCGATGTCCCGTCTCAGCGCTCCCTGCCAGAAGCTCGGGAACGCGGTCGAGAGATTCCATCCGGTGAGGGAGCTGGGCCACCAAGCTGGCGCCGGGGTCGGGTTGGATCCGGTTCCCGGTGCCGAACCGGCGAAGTAGCCGCTGTCCACGGTCTGTGTCCCGGAGCTCCCGTTCGGACCGAGGAAGTCGTCCGTGAGGAGCGGGGTGGGATCGGTCCAGTCCCAGTACGGCAGCATCACGCCGGGGACCCAGCGCTGCAGCTCTCGCTCGAGCTGGAGCAGGAAGTATCGGTGCCAGCTGAAGAAGCTATAGGCGCCCGAGCCACCGTGGCCGAAGTTGACCGCGCTCGCCCCCGGCGAGAACGCGTTCTGGATCATGCGGTGGATCGCGACGAAGAGATCCCAACGGTCGTACTGCTGAGAGACGGGGTCACCGGGGTTGACGATGTCAGCCTTGACCATGACGCACGCGCGGACGAAGTCCTCGCGCTCCGGGCCTGAGAGGTACCTTGCGTTTTTCCGTACACCCATCTCGATCGTTCCTTTCGAAGTGCGCCGCGTTCCCTGCGACACGGGTTGGAGTGGGCGAGAGTGTACGGGCTCGTCCACGTGGTCGAGCATGCGGTGGGTGAACGTCGGAGACGAACGCCGTTCGAGCGCGTCTTCGAGCGGCGCATCGATTTCGGCAATCGAGCGGGCCGCCTCGATCATATCGTTCGAGGATGCCGCAGCAGCACGTCCTCGACGTCGTGGAACGCCCCCGACCGGGAGAGTACGCGGCGTTCGTCGGAGGCGTCGGCGCGCTCCAGATCGGGATACCGCGATTCCCGAAAACCTGCGTTTGCTGCAACGCCGGGGATGCCACCCATCGCTACGCGTATGACGTGAGCGACGGTGACCTCGTCGCCGAGCCGATCGCGTTGCCGGTCTGCCGCGTGTGTCGTGAGCACGGCTTCGACTCGGCACGCCGGGCGTCCGGTCCGATGTGGGCCCTGTTTCTCGGGTTCCTCATGCTGATCGTGCCCTGGCTGTTTCCGGGGGAGCTTCCGGGGAGCTTCCGCGCGTGGGGGATGCTCCCGGGACTCGCGATCTTTGGACTCGGCCTGTGGCTGCGTCGACGCCGACGCCAGCGCATCGAGCGATGGTGCTGCGACGGGCACCATGGCGATCTCGAGCTGTGGGTCGCCGGCGGGCGCC
>JAUHYN010000530.1 GCA_030426505.1 bacterium
ACGCGCCGACCAATCGGGAGCTGCACCGCTTCGTAGATGCTCCCCGCCGCGCCATCGGCGATCTTCGAGCGAACTCGGAAGCGCCCCGCGATGTCCTGTCCCTGGAGCGTGATCTCACTGGGACCTCGAAAGCGCGCAGGGCTCGACCTCGCCGCGTCGTCGGCGGTGATGTCGGCGAGTATGGCGTCGCGCGAGTCCACGGCGTGTCGGCCCCTACTACGAGGCGTCAGCGTTCAACCTGCCCGATCCGTGATCGCGACGCATCCGGGTGAACCTCTGACGTCGACATGATGACACACACATGCTCAGGTGTACGATGAAGCCGATCGACGTCTCGTACGTCCAATCGGTGTAGCGGGAGATTCGACCCAGATGATGACGGTATTCGGATGTGCGACCCTCTTGGCCCTGGCGGCGGCGCCCGGCCCCTCGACGCCCAAACCCGGTGTGGAGAAAGCGCGCCCGAAGGCGCAGGCGAAGACCGCCGCGGACCCGGCGCTCGCGCTCGCGACCAAGGTCGAGGACTTCTACAAGAACCTTCAGGACTTCTCGGCGGACTTCATCCAGACCTACACGCGCGTCGCGCTGTCGAAGACGTCGGAGTCGCGGGGCCAGCTGTCGCTCAAGAAGCCGGGCCTGATGAAGTGGACGTACGAGAAGCCGGCCAAGAAGCTGTGGGTCGTCGACGGCAAGAAGCTGTGGATCGAGGATCCGGAGGAGATGCAGGTCTTCGTCGACGACAACTACAAGACGACCGAGCTGACGAGCTCGATCCAGTTCCTGTGGGGCGAGGGCAAGCTGACCGACACCTTCACGCCGTCGATCGGGAAGGCCGCCGACTACGACACGCCGAAGGGCGCCCAGGTGCTCGTGCTGAAGCCGAAGCGCGGCGCGAGCTACGCGAAGCTGGTGCTGTTCGTGGACGCGGGGACCGGAGCCGTGCAGTCGTCGACGATCTTCGAGACCGCCGGGAACAAGAACCACTTCAAGTTCAACAGCGTGCGGATCAACAGCGGAATGAAGGCGAGTGACTTCGCGTACACGCCGCCGAAGAACTTCGAGGTCATCCACCAGTAGGTGAGTCCGGGCTATGATGGGGGCGTGCGTCGCCTCGCCGCCGTCATCGCCGTAGGGCTCGCGTCCTGCAGCTTCGAGCCCGCGCGGCCGTCCGCCGACGCGGGCCCCGATCTGTCGATGTGCGGCGACGGCGTCGTCGACCCCACCGAGGCGTGCGACGACGACAACACCCGCGCCGGCGACGGCTGTGACGGCACCTGTCGCGTCGAGCGCTACCACACGTGCGTGGGCGAGCCGTCCGAGTGCAGCAACCCCGGGCCGATGGCCAAGGAGGACGAGCTGTACGTCGACGTCGGGCAGACCGCAGTGCTCGACGTCCTCGCGAACGACACCGACCTCGACGACGACCCGCTCCGCATCGAGCACGTCGAACAGAGCATCTTCGGCACCCTCGTCTTCGACGACACGCAAGTGACCTTCACCGGGACGTCGACCGGCGTGGACTTCGTCAACTATCGAATCCGCGACTCCGGCGACAGCCGCAGCTCCGCGCGGATCCAGCTGCGCGTCGGCGTCCAGAACCGCGCGCCGCGCGCGCTTTCGCAGACCGTCACGGTCGACGTCGGCACCTCGCTCGGCATCCGCCTCGAAGCGATCGACGAGGACGACGACGCATTGACGTTCACGATCCAGCGCGCGCCCACGCTCGGCACCATCGCGTCCGTCACCGACGACCTCGCGACGTACGAGGCGAACCCGGGCGCGACGGGCCGCGACACGTTCACCTTCACCGCGTCCGACGGCGAGCTCGAGAGCGAGACCGCGACGGTCACCGTCGACCTCGTGGGCGGCTGGTGGAACGAGGACTGGCGACAGCGCCGCCGCGTCCGCATCGACACGACCGGCTTCACGAACGTCGCGGATGTCCCCGTGCGCATCCGCCTCCCCTCCGCGACCGTGTTGATGAACGAAGGCGCGCGCGCCGACGGCGCGGATCTGCGGTTCGTCTCGCTCGACGGCGAGCGAGTCATCCCGCACGAGCTCGTCGGTTGGCCGCAGAACTACGCCGCCGCTTGGATCCGCATCGACGACTTCGACGCCCCGGAGGTCGCGCTGTGGCTCTACTACGGAAACAACGGCGCGAGCGCGCCGACGACTTCACCGTGGTCCGCGGCGTACCACACCGTCTTCCACTTCGATGACGACGTGGTCGACTCCATCTCCGGCAACTCCGCGGCGAACAGCAACCGCTTCGCGCTGTTCTCCACGCTCACCGGTCGCGGCCTCGTCGTCGAAGAAGAGGAGAGCGTGAAGCTCGACGTGACGCCGGACTTCACGATCGACGTCGGCTCGATGTGCCTGTGGATGCTCGCCGCGGGCCGCGACGGACCCGTCGCCGGCATGAGCCGCGGCAGCCAGGGCCAAGGCCCCGCGGGTGACTTCTCGCTGCGGCTCTCGAACGATCGCCTCGAGTGTTCGATGGACGACGGGAACGATCGCGAGATGTTCACCACCGGCCAGACGCTCGAGAACGGGTGGCACTACGTGTGTCTGCGTTGGGACGTCGAGGCGGACACCGTCGAGCTCGTGAGGAACGGCGTGGTCATCGGCATGTCGGACTCGACGCAGGGCTTCGACATCGACAGCGTCGGCTTCGCGCACGCGGACGAGGGCTTCGAGGGCCCCATCGACGAGGTGTGGTTGATGAGCGCGCGGCGCTCGAACGACTGGATCCGCGCGCAGGCCGTGCTCGGCGCGGGGAGCGTGATCACCACCGGCACCGCCGAGGCGAGGCCCTAGGAGTACGCGCGGAGGACGTCGGCGATCGCGGTCGGCGTCATCGGCTGCGTCGCCGCGTTCGTGTTGTCGAGCTCGAGGAGCTCCGCGATGATCGGCTGCGAGCGACGACGGGGGAGCGCGTCGATCACCGGCTGACGACGACGCGCGATCTCGGGCTCGGTGCGCCGCACTTCGACGTGCCCGACCTCGAGCGGCGACGCCGCCACGACCACCACCGACTCGGGGTTCGCGACGCGCGGCCGCGACGAGCTCGCGTGGCGGAGCGACGGTGAGTCGGACCAGGTCTGGATCAGGTTGCGCGCGGCGGCCACCACTCGATCCGGATCGAGCGGCGGGCAGGTCACCACGCGGAGGTAGCGCTCGAGCGCTGCACGGCGCGGCTCGCTGAGCGGGTACGCGTCGTCGCAGGTGAGCCCGAGGATCCGGACGAGCGAGCGGCGCTCGTGCTCGGACAGCGGCGTGCTGATGAACGAGCCCGGGCTGAACACGGAGACGCCGCCGACCATGGCGCGGCACCCTGCCACGCGGCTCGCGCGCGCGTCCATCCGGCGATTGACTCCGCCTCCGGATGGGTCGAAGGGTCGAATTCTCATGGTCAGCACTACGTTCGACGTCCTGAATCCTGCGACCGGCCAGTCGATCCGCACGCTCCCGTGCCACACCCCCGAGCAGGTCGCCGAGGACGTCGCGCGGGCGCGTCGCGCGCAGCGGGCGTGGGCCGCGCTGACCGTCGAGGCCCGCGGCAAGAAGCTGGAGCGCGTGGCCGAGGCGATCGGGCGGCGCACGGATGCGATCGCGCGGTTGGTGTCGGAGGAGAACGGCAAGGTCCACGTGGAGGCGTTGCTGCACGACGTCGGGCCGACGCTCCTCGTGATGAACTACTTCATCGAGCACGCGCCGCGGATCCTCGCGCGCGAGTCGATCCGCCTGGCGATCGCGAAGCACCGGAAGAGCCACCTCGCGTACGTGCCGAAGGGCGTGGTCGGCGTCATCACGCCGTGGAACTTCCCGTTCTTCATGCCGGGGTCGGACGTGTCGATGGCGCTGCTCGCGGGGAACGCGGTGGTGTTGAAGCCGAGCGAGATCACCCCGCTGTCCGCGTTGATCCTGAAGGAGTGCTACGACGAGGCGGGGATCGATCCCGACCTCTTCCGCGTCGTGACCGGCCTCGGCGAGACGGGCGCCGCGCTGATCGACGCGGGCGTGGACCACGTGGTCTTCACCGGCTCCGTCCCCACCGGCCGCCGCGTCGGCGTCGCGTGCGCCGAACGCATGATCCCGTACACGCTCGAGCTCGGCGGCAAGGCCCCGGCCGTCGTCCTCGACGACGCGGACCTCGACCGCACCGCCGGCGCCATCCTGTGGGGCGGCTTCGCGAACGCCGGCCAGGTCTGCGCGTCCGTCGAGCGTGTCTACGCGACCGGCCACGTCTACGACGAGCTCGTGCGCCGCGTGACCGACCAAGCCGCGAAGCTCCAGGTCGGCCCGCCGAACGGCGACGGCGTCGTCGACATCGGCGCGATGACCTGGCCCGAGCAGCGCGACATCGTCGAGGCGCTCGTCGCCGACGCGCGCGAGAAGGGCGGGCGCGTGACGACCGGCGGCGAACGCGTCGCGAACGGCGACGGCACGTTCTACCGCCCGACCGTGATCGCCGACTGCAACCACGACATGCGCGTGATGAAGGAGGAGGTGTTCGGCCCGGTCGTCCCGTTCATGCGCGTGCAGGACGAAGCCGAAGCCATCCGCCTCGCCAACGAGTCGCACCTCGGTCTCGGCGCGTATGTCTTCACGAAGGATCGCGAGCGCGGGATGCGCGTCGCGGAGCAACTCGAGGTCGGGTCGGTGATGGTCAACGACGTCCTCACGCACGCCGGCTCGCCCGAGATGCCGTGGGGCGGCATCCGTCAGTCGGGGCTCGGAGTGGTGAGGAGCGAGCGCGGCCTCCGCGAGTTGTGCCACGCGCGCCACGTGAACGTGGATCGCGTGCGCCCGCTGGAGCGCGACCCCTTCTGGTTCCCTTACGGCCAGCGCCAGACGAAGCTCACGCGCCGGTTCGTGCGATCGATCTACGACGGCGCGGCGAGTCGGCTCGTCCGCAAGCTCCTGACCTGAGGACCGCGCCTCACATCAGGCGGGTGACGACCACGAAGCGTCGGCCGTGCGCGTCGACGAACTCCTCGCGCGTGACGGCGCCGGCCGGCGGCTTGTCGCCCACGTCGATCACCGGACCGTACGGCGAGGGCTGGAACGCGCCGCGGCGGCGCAAGTTGTCTTGCACCCGCGCGATGCGCTGTTCGTTCGCGACGAGCACGAAGAGGAACGCGCCGATCAACACCAGCGACCAGGCCTGCATGAAGAGCCCGACGCCGATGAACACCACCGCGAACGCGCGGGAGACCCAGGCCGCGATGTTGGTCGCGTCGAGCGCGCCGAACTTGAGCGACAGGCCGGCGCGGAAGATGCGCCCGCCGTCCATGGGGAGCGCGGGGAGCAGGTTGAACAGCCCCATCATCAGGTTGATCGCGGCGCCGTACGCGAGCAGATCGACCGGGAGCGGCGCCGCCATCGACAGGCTCGCGCCGGTCACGAGGGTGAGCCCGAGGAAGAGGAAACCGAGCAGAAATGAGACAGCGGGACCGGCCGCGGCGATCACCATCTCCTGCTTCGGGGTCTTCGGGGGATGCGCCATCAGCGCCATCCCGCCGAGGAGGTGCAGGTTGATGCCGACGATGCGGATCCCGTAGCGCTGGGCGGTGATCGCGTGGCCGAGCTCGTGGAGGAGCACGGAGCCGAAGAGCAGCAATCCCGCGGGGATACCGAGCCAGCCGAACTGCACGAGCAGCAGCGGGACGAGGGCGAGGAGCGTGATGTGCAGCCGGATCGGGATACCCTTAACCGACGCAACCTTGAGCGATCCGAACATCTGTCGTCTCCTATAACTCCGAATCGAGCCGCGTCATGCCTGCGCCCAGCCCAGCCAGACCGCGGTATACCGCCCAACTCTCGATGCGCACGCTCGTCCCCCATCTCCTCGTCGGATTCGGTCTGACGCTGGCCGCCTGCGGCGACACCTTTCCGGTGCAAGCGCGCATCGCGGACGGCGGCACGACGATCCCGTACGAGACCGAGCAGCCGCTCAGCCGCCTGCGCGAGGACTTCGACAACCGCCGCCGCATCGAATCCATCTCGCGCGCCGAGCTCGACGTGAACCGCGGCGCACTCACGCTCGCCGCCACGCGCTTCCCGACCTTGGACGGGACCGGCGAACAGTACGTCTCCGGCAACATGCAGCGGAACGGGCTCGTGGAGGG
>JAUHYN010000531.1 GCA_030426505.1 bacterium
ACTTCGTCGATGCCGTGGTTGTTGCCGAGCGGGCCGTGGCGCTGGAGCTCGGAGAGGAAGAGGAAGAAGACGACTTCGCTGTCGGTGTCGCCGAGGACGAACCGACGCAGCCGCGGCGCGACCTCGTCGAGGAGCTTGCGGCGCACGTCCTTGAACTCCGGGATGTCGCCGTTGTGCGCGAACACCCAGCGCCCGTACTGGAACGGGTGCGCGTTGAGGACGGACAGGTCACCCTGCGTCGCCTTGCGCACGTGCGCGACGACCGTCTCCGAGGAGACGATGCCGCTCACGCGTTGGAACAGCTGATCGGTCAGCGCGGTCGACACGCTCTTCATCACGTGCGGCGCGGTGTCGATGTAGTAGGCGACGCCCCACCCGTCGGGGTGGTGTTCGCTCTGCACGCCGAGCGCGTTGTCCGCGTCGATCAGCGAGCGGTGGACCATGCTCGGGATGACGCTGCGGAAGCCGAACAACCGGCACATCCGTCGATCCCTAGCACAGATCAGCGGACGTCGAGGATCGGCCAGTTCAGCTCGCGGGCGGAGCGGCGCAGACGGCGGTCCGGATTGACGGCGGCCGGGCGGCCGACGACGGCGAGCATCGCGTAGTCGGAGAAGCTGTCCGAGAAGCCGTAGCTCTCGAGGAGGTCGAGCTCGTGCTTCTGCGCGTACTCCTGGATGATGCGCGCCTTGTTGGCGCCGGCGACGATCGGCTTGAGCAGCTTGCCCGTCGCGACCCCGTTCTTCATCTCCAGGCGGTTGGTGATGATGTCGTCGATGCCGAGGTGGCGGGCGAGCGGCGCGACCATGAAGTCGAGGCTGCCGCTGACGATGACCTGCCTCAGGCCCTTCTTCTTGCCGTTGGCGACGAGGTCGTAGGCGCCGGGGAAGATGTTCGGCTTCAGGACCTTCTCGAAGTGGTCCTCGGCGTAGTCCACGAGGCGGTCCTCGAAGGCGCCTTCGTAGCCCGCGAAGAGGAGGTCGTTGAAGGCGAGGCGGCTGACCTGGTCGACGGCGATGAACGCCGGGATCTTCGCGATGCCCTTGGCGGTGCTGAAGATGCTCTTGGCGATGGAAGGCTCGTTCGACGCCATGAACAGGTACGAGTGCACGAGGTTCGTGCTCACGAGCGTCCCGTCCATGTCGAAGAACGCTGCGGCCTTTCGCGGACTCATGACCCGCCCTACAAAGAGGCTCGGGCGGGTCGAGTCAAGGCGAAGCGCAGGCGGGTGTCGAGGCTAGCGGGGGGCGATGCGGTAGACGTCGCCCATCGTCATGAGGGCGAAGTAGAGGTTGCCGTCCGGCCCGAACGCGATGCCGCCGAGCTCGCCGGCCGGGAGACCGGTCTGAAGGCGGTTCACCTCGTTGCCCTGCAGGTCGAACACGTAGAAGCGCGACTGCGCCGTGTCCGTCACGTAGAGCAGGTCGTTGTGCAGCTCGAGGCCGCTGGGCCGGTCGAGCAGGCCCGGCGGGACGATCTCCATGACGGTCGCGCTGTTCATCATCGCCTGGTCCGCGAGCGGCTCCCAGACCGGATTGATGTTCCCACCGCGCGAGCCGCTGGTGGTGTCGAGCGCGATGATGCGGCTGTTGCCGGTGTCCGCGACGTACAGGAGCCCCGAGCCCGGGTCGTAGGCCATGTGGCTCGGCACGCCTTCGACGCGCGAGACCGTCCCCTCCGCGTAGCGGAGGAGCTCGCCGTCCGAGTGGTCGTCGTTCCCGGGGCCGTGGTCGTTCTTGAAGTCGTAGCGGTCGAGCGACCCGACCTCGCCGTTGAACACCCAGAACGCGTTGCCGCGCTCCCACGCGATGCCCATCCCGTAGGGGGTCTCGTGGAGCATGTCGAGGTGCGAGCCGTTCCCGCCGGGCGGGGTGATCGCGTAGACCGCCGGATCCGACGACCACAGCGACGGCCCGATGAAGGTCGCTTCGTTCGCCGGGCGCGGCACGGGGAGGAAGTTGCCCGTCCACTCCTCGCCGCAGGTGGCGAAGTTGCCGTTGTCCGCGCTGAACGCGAGCGCCGGCGGGCGACGCATGAAGTGCCACGCGTTGCCGTCGCGCTTCCACTCGGCGGTCTGGTTGGGCTCGCCGACGTTGGAGATGGTCGTCGTGCTGCCCTCGAGCGACGCGCACCCCTCGCGGACCTGCTGGGTGCAGGCCGAGTTGCTCTTCGGCTGACGGTGCAGGACCCACAGCTCGTTGGTGCGCATCGGGTGGAACTCGAGGTCCGTGCTCTGGACGGCGAGCGTCGGCTCGTGGACGACCACGAAGTCGACGGAGAGCGCGGTCTGGTCGCCGTAGCCGATCTCGCTGCCGGGGGGCGGCGCGGCGCACTCGCCGAGGTCGTTACAGAACGGGGTGGCGCCGCTGCACTCGGCGTTGGTCGAGCACTCCGGCTCCGGTCCGCCGTCGCGGACGGGGGTGCCGCCGTCGCGGATCCCGATCGTGGTGTCGTCGTCGCCGCGGTCGTCGCCGCCCGAGCAGGCGGTGGTCAGCGCGAGTGCGAGGCAGGCGCTCGCGCGCAAGCCGTTGATCAGGATTCGTGTGCTCATCAATCCTCCGTCGTCCCTGTGTACGACGCTAGGGGCCCGGTCGGTCCGGGTCCAGCCAAAAAGGACTGCGTTCCGCGTGTTCGGAGGTGGGTTCGCCGGCCCGAATCGCCGATCATGGCGCCTTGAACGGGCTCTTTCGACTCTGGCGTCGCCTCACTCACGGCCTGTGGTTTCAGCCGAGCCTCGTGGCGCTGGGCTTTCTCGCCGTGGGGCTGATCCTACCCGCCGCGGAGCGCGCCTCGGGAATCGGCCCCACGCCGATCTACTCGGGGAGTCCCGACACGGCGCGCGCGCTCCTCGCCACGATCGCCGGCTCGCTGATCACCGTCCTCGCGCTGGTCTTCAGCCTGACGTTGATCGCGATGCAGCTCGTCTCGACGCAGCTCACGCCGCGCGCGCTCGGCGGGTTTCTCGCCGAGCGGATGACGCAGCTCGCGGCCGGGGTGTTCGTGGGGACCGCCCTCTACGCGTTCGTGGTGATGGGCTACATCCGGAGCGCGTCCGAGGGCGGCGAGCCGTACGTCCCGCAGGTCGCGGTCATCGCGGGGATCTTCTTCGCGGTCGCGGCGATGGCGCTGCTGTTGGTGTTCGTCAACCACGTCGCGAGTTGGATGCAGCTCGCGAACATCACGCGGCGCATCTTCGACGGGACGTCGGCGGCGATCGACGACCAGTACGCCGCCCCGCACGACGCGCCGCTCCCGGTATCAGCCGACGACGGCGACGGCGCGCGCGTCGAGGTCGCCGCACCGGCCACGGGCTTCGTGCAGTACTTCGCGATCCGCCGCGACGGGGAGGTGGTGCTCCCGGACGGCGTCGAACGGATCGAGCTGTGCATCCGCCCGGGCCAGTTCGTCGATCGCGGCGATCCGCTCCTCTTCGCGTGGACCGCCACGGAGCCGCCGCGCGGCGCTCTCACCGACCTCGTCGTGATCGGCGCGGAGCGCGACCTCGATCAAGACGTCGACTTCGGCCTCCGCCAACTCGCGGACATCGCGCTGCGCGCGCTCTCGCCGGGCATCAACGATCCGACGACGGCGTGCGTCTGCATCCACTACCTGCAGGCGCTCTTGTCGACGCTCGGCACGCGGCGGCTCGTGCCCCGGGTCGCCGACGACCCACGCGTGCGCCTCGCCCCGCTCGACTTCGAGCAGCTCATCGGCGTCGCCTTCGAGGAGATCGCGCACTTCGGCGCCTCGCAGCCGCGGGTGATGCGTGTGCTCGATGATCGGTTGGTGCGGCTCGCGGATCACCTCGAGCGGGACGGCGTGGTGGAGCGGGCGGCGCAGGTGAGGGCGATGCGGGAGCTGACAGCGGCTAGCTTAGGCTAGGCTTCGTCACCTCGTCCTCGGGGAGCGCGCGGACGATGTCGAACAGCGCCTTCGCGCCGAGCGTCATCGCGCCGCGCTTCTCGACCTGGGCCTCGTAGTCCGCGGTCAGGCCGATCTCGAGATCGGTGCCCGACACCGAGATCGTCGTCGCGCCGCTCTTCGTCTCGGCGCCCTTCGACTTGATGAGGACGTTGTTCAGGATGGGCATCGTCGACTTCTTGTCGACCACGCCTTGGATGCGCTGCAGCGCCTGGTGAGGAGGGCGGTCCGGATGGTGAACTTCACCCCTCGGTTCTACGTGCGAGGGATGGAGCGCGACCCACGGGATCCGTCACCGCCGCGGCGCCTTTCCGAGGCGCCAGTGCCGACGGCCTTCCTTCCGATCGTCGGGCTCAGCCGTCTCCTCGTCGAACCACGCCGACTCGGGAGGGGCCGGCGCGTTCGCTGAGCGGCGCTGGAACTTCGAGGTCCGCGCGCGCGACGGCTCGACGCGAACGCGATGGCCCGCGCGCTCCACGATCACCACCTCCACGGTCGCCCACCGTCGTAGACCACACGGCCGTCGACCCGGCACCAGTAGAGGAGTCGGACGCCGAGCTCGTCGAGGCGCCTCGCGTCGGCGATGCGGGCCGCGTCCTCGAGACGCCTCGCGAGCGACAACGCGTACTTCGAGTCATCATCAAGCACGGGCCGTACGGCTCGCGCGTGTCCCCCGCGAACAGGAGTTGGGTTTTGATGGGGCCGCGCAGCGACATCGCGACGCCGCCCGTGCTCGCCGGACCGATGCCGACGTACCGATCGTCGCCCTCGTCGTCGCGGCGCCCTCCGATACCCCAGGAGCCGTGCCGGATCTCGTCGATGTCGGCCTCGATCTTCTCTCGCCCGTGCTTCACACGCGGGAACTCGACGATCTCCGCCCCCTCGCCGAGGTCCGCGCTCTCGGCCGGCCGCCGAACACGCAGCTCGGCGCTCAGGTCGATGACGTTGATGAGGCCTTCGCGGTCGTCCACTGCGGGTCGACTCTGGAGGCACGAGAAGGTCTGGTCCCACAGAACGCTCGCACGCGTCCGAGGTCAGCCTGTGGCCTTGTCGGGGTCGAACGGCTTTCGAAGCGCCTGAAGCAGACGGTTGAACTGTCGCGTCCACTTCGCCTCGTCGGTGTCGGTACCGGTGAAGTCCGCGACGACGCGATCTCGGACCGCTTGTGCAACGTCCTCTCGCGCTGGTGCCCACTCCTCGAGCACGTAGTCGTCTAGCCGGACCGGGATCAGGTACTCACGTCCGCCGTCGCGCGACTCGCGACGCAACGTCTCGATGAGTTCCGTCATCACGCCCTTCCGATCGAGCGACGCCTTCGAGCACACCAGGATCGTCCGGTCGTACTTGTTCACGCCCTCGCGCATGACCCGGTCGTTGGACTGCCCGAAGGGCGCGGTGTCCGGATAGAAGAACGTCGTTACCCCGCTTTGACGAAGGGCGCCGTATAGCTTTCGGGCGAATGCCACGTCCGGCTGGCCATAGCTTATGAAGGTGCTCTGCATGAGGCTGAAGACCTGATCGGGATCTAGGGATTCGGCGCAGTCGAGCATGTAGTCTGCGAAGACCGGGGGTGTTCCGCAATCAAGTAGGAACTGGCGCAGAAGTGGATGCGGAGGAGTCAGGATTAGCGACTGGTGATCAATCGTCGATCGACCCCCGTGTCGTACGTTGGCGCCGACAACGAGCGCCGTTAGATCGACGGCGATTAGATGAGTCTCTCGTAGCCGGACTCTTGCCATCACGGTGTCATTGAGTTTAGCGGCGTTGAGGTTCGCCTCGCTGAGGCTCGCCTCGCTGAGGTTTGCCTCGCTGAGGTTCGCGCCACTGAGGTTCGCCTCGCTGAGGTCCGCCCCGATGAGGCTCGCCTCGCTGAGGTTCGCGTCGCGGAGGTCCACCCCGTTGACGTACGCCCCGCTGAGGTCCGCCCCGCTGAGGTCCGCCCCGAAGAGGTACGCCCCGATGAGGTTCGCCCCGCTGAGGCTCGCCCCGTTGAGGTTCGCGTCGCCAAGGCCCGCGCCAATGAGGTACGCCCCGTTGAGGCCCGCCTCGATGAGGTTCGCGTCGTTGAGGTTCGCGTCGTTGAGGTTCGCCCCTCTGAGGTACGCCCCTTTGAGGTTCGCGTCGCTGAGGTTCGCGCCAATGAGGTTCGCGCCACTGAGGTTCGCGCCAATGAGGTTCGCGCCACTGAGGTTCACGTCGCTGAGG
>JAUHYN010000532.1 GCA_030426505.1 bacterium
AACGTCGTCGAGGAGGACTCGGTCCCGATCGTGGACTGAGGGGAGATGGTCATGAAGAAGTTCGATGTTGCGCTCGCGATGTGGGCGCTGTTGTCGGCGACGGGCTGCTCGCTCGCGCTCAATCCAGAGTTCGACGACGGCCAGCTCATCGACGAGACGAAGTTCGGTGCGAACTGTCGGGTCGACGACGAGTGTGGCGGCTACCTGTGCCGGGCGAATCGCTGCACGAGCTCGTGCGAGACGACGACGGACTGTCACAACCCCGCGATCTCGGACTGCTCCGCGAGCTCGAAGCTCTGCACGTTCCGCTTCCCGGCCCCGATCGAGGATCCGAAGGTCGGGTTCTTGTACGTCGGGCCGGTCGGCGATCACGGGTGGACGCTGACGCACGAGGTCAGCCGGCAGCACATCCAGGCGGAGATCAGTGGGCTCACGACGCAGTTCGAGCCGACGGTGAATCCGGCGAACGCGGCGGAGGTGATGCAAAACTTCATCGACGCCGGCGACAACATCATCATCGGGACGAGCTTCGACTTCCTGGTGCCCATCCAGACGATGGCCGCGAACAATCCGGACGTGAACTTCCTGCTCTGCTCGGGCTTCACGAGTACGCCGAACCTCGGGTCGTACTTCGGGCGCATGTACCAGGTGATGTACATGATGGGGATCATCGCGGGGCGCGAGACGACGACGAACCGCGTCGGGATCGTGGGCCCGGTCGTGATCCCGGAGACGGTGCGTCACGCGAACGCGTTCGCGCAGGGCGTGAAGTCGGTGAACCCGAGCGCGCGCGTGTACATCGACTGGGTCGGCGCGTGGTTCGCGCCGGAGGCCGAGGCGGCCGCGACGAACCGCTTGATCGACGAAGCGACGGTCGACATCGTCTTCGGCTTCACGGACACCATCGTCCCGATCCGCACCGCGTGTGGACCGGAGACCGGGCCCTGCACCCGCACGACGACGACGGGCGCGACGGTCTACTCGCTCGGCTACGACAACCGCGACTCGTGTGACTTCGCGCCCGATCGGTGCCTCGCGTCGGCGTACTGGAACTGGGGCCCGCGCCTCGAACGCATCGTGAACGACATGAAGGCGGGGACGTGGGATCCGTCGTTGTTGGTCTGGGATCAGATCCGCGGTAGCCCGGACGCGAGCATGGCGTACATCGCCGTGAACGAGACCCTCGTGCCGCCCGCCGTCCAGATCGAAGCCGAGTCGCAGATCTCGAAGATGACGCCGGATACGGTCGAGGCCCGGATGCTCCCGTTCGCCGGCGGCATGCGCGACTCGCGCGGCAACGAACGCTACACGGCGGACGAGCTCCCGACGGACTCGGAGCTGTTGAGGATGTGCTGGCTCGCGGACAACGTCTTCGCGGTCGACGGCTCCGGCGCTACGGCGCCGGGCTGTGTGGGTGACAACTGATCATGATGAGGACGACGACCATCGCGTTGGCCCTCGCGCTCCTCGTACCGAGCGCGGGCGTCGCGACGGCCCAGGATGACGGCTTCAACGACGCCGTGTCCCGCGCCATGCAGGCGTACAAGGCGCGTGACTACGCGGAGGCGATCCGCGGGTTCGAGCGCGCCTACGAGATCCGGCAGCAGCCGGAGCTCGTCTACAACATCGCGCGCGCGCACGAGAAGGCGCTGCAGACCGAGGACGCCATCGCGGCGTACGAGCGCTTCCTCGCGTTGCCGGGCACGACCGCGGATCTGCGCGCCAAGGCGCTCACCTCGCTCGGCGCGCTCAAGCGCGAGCAAGCCGCGAAGCGCGCGGCCGAGGCGCCGCCTCCACCGCCGCCGACTCAGATCGTCCCGCCTCCCAGCGGCGGCACCACGACCAGCCCCCCCGTCACGGTGCGGACGCAGCCGAAACAGTCGAAGAGCCGCGTGCTCGAGTACGCGTTGATCGGCACCGGCGCGGCCGCGATCGTCGCGGGCGGCGTGTTCGGCGTGCTCGCGCTGCAGGCGAACGGCGACTTCGAGGACGAGAAGGGCGCCGCGGCGCCCAACCCCGCGCGCCTCCAATCGCTCCAGGAAGACGTCAACCGCAACGCCGCGATCGCGGACGTCGCGATCATCGGCGGCGCGGTCCTCGGCGTGGTGGGCGTGGTGCTGTTGTTGGTCGGCGACGACGATGAAGAGGTCGCGCTCACCGCGGGCATCTCACCGGGCGGCCTGGCGATCCTGGGCCGCTTCTAGCCGGCGGACGAAGTCAGCCCGGCCCCCTGAACCTGCCCGAGCCCCTGCCCCTACCCAAGATCTCCTCGAACCGAGCCGCCGTCCCCGCCGCAGAAAACCGCTCAGCAATGGCTTCACGAGGAGGTCGCGCCCCGTCCACCGCCCCCGCCAACGCCAACCGCCCCGCCGCGCTCAACGCCGCCGCGCTGGTCCGCGTGGCGATCGCCGCCGGCACCCCCATATGGGCGAGCTCCTTCATCACCCCCACGTCGAACGCCGCGATCGCGAGCCCCGCGTAGGCGGCCTCGATCAGCACCACGCCCTGCGACTCGTGCGCGGAGGCGGAGATCAGCAGGTCGAAGTTGGCGAGCGCGCGCCGCAGCTCGCCCGGCGCGACGAAGCCGCGATGCACGACACCCGGGTGCGGCGCGCGCGCGCGGCCGAAGTGCGTGACGTCCCCGGAGATCGCGAGGGCCGCGTCGAGCGCCATCGTCGTTCGCTTCACGGGCGAGGGATCCGAGACGACGACCACGCGCGGCGGGGAGGCGCGCGGAGACGTGCGGAGCGCGACCGCTTCGAAGTCCACCCCGATCGGCGCGACCTCGACGCGGATCCCGAGCGCCCGCGCGCGCGCCGCGAGTGGGGCGGCGCCAGCGGTCACCACGGCGGCGCGCTTCAGCACGTACTCGATCCGTCGCACGCGCGGGTCGCCGTAGCGGAGCTCGGTGCGGCGCTCGAGCTCACCGCCCGCGAGCGACGCGATCAACGGGCGCCGCAGCCGGCGCGCGGCGGCGAGCGCGGCGAGCCCGGTGTGGTTCGGCCACAGGCACCACACCGCGTCGTAGGTGCCGCCCGCGATCGCGCCGAGGAAGCGCGCGAACCTCAGCGGGCGCGGGCCGTCGACGTGGGCGGTGATCGAGAGGCCGCGGAACGTCGTGGACCGCGCGGGCGGCGCGCGGAGGGTGTGGATGTCGAGGTCGTGCCCGCGCGCGGCGAGCGCGACGAGCGTGTCGACGACGCCGGGGGTGTAGCGGCGGTCGTCGTCCGGGAATCCGGGCGTGATGAGGAGGAGGCGCAACCGCGCCGATCGATTACCAGGCGCTCGGTCAGCGCGCGAGCGTGAAGGTGGTGACCTTGCAGCTCCCGTTGCCGTTGGCGTTGTACGGCGCGCACTGCGGGGCGTGCCACGGGTAGACCTGGCCGCTCGCGTAGCAGAACTCGTCGCCGCCGGTGAAGCTGCTGCCGTCCTGCGCGACCGTCGCGTAGCCGACGACCGGCGCGTCGTTGTGCCCGAGGTACCGCGCGACGTGGTCGAGCAGGTAGTCCGCGCTGCGATCGTTGCCGCCGCACCCGTACTGGTACAGGTGCTTCGACGCGTCGCCGCCGAAGTTCGGGCCGGTACACGTCAGGCTGTTCGCGGTGGTCGTGAGGCCGCCGGTGCAGTGGATCGTGTGGCCGTTCTCGAGGTGGAGGACGTCGTTGACGAGGTCGATGTTCGTCCAGCCGCCACCGTCGCTCGTCATGTCGCAGTACGCCTGGACGCCCGGCGCCTCCGCGCCGTTCGGGAAGATCGTGTACGCGCCGTTCGTGTCTTCGCCGTTGGCGAGGAGGTCCGAGCAGTTCGTCGGCGTGCAGTTCGCGCCGCCGCAGGTCTGCGTCGTGAGGGGTCGCGGCACGGGGCAGTACGCATCCGCGACCATCGCGCCGTCGCTGCGTCGGCACGCGACCGAGCGGCCCTGCGTGCCCGTCGCGCAGTGGCTCACGCTGCACACGCTCCACGCACCGTTCGACCACTCGTACTCGCAGGCCGACAGATCCGTGCAGGACTGCACCTCCGTCGGGCGCGGCTCACCGGCGCAGTCCTGATCGGCGAGGACCGTGCCGTCGTCGCGCTCGCAGTACACCGCGCGCGTCTGCGTGCCGGTGCCGCAGGACGTGTTGCACTCGAACCAAGGATCCGCGACCCACGTCTGCGTGCAGTACGAAAAGTCGTAGCAGACCGCGTTGAATCCGGGGTGCTCGATGTCCGAGCACTCGTCGTCGGGCGCCGTGGTGCCGTCGGCGCGCACGCAGGTGACCGTCCGCGGCGCGGTGCCCTGACCGCAGGTCGTCGAACACGTTCCGGGCGTACCCACGACCCAGTCGAGGCGGCGCGCGATCGACTGCGACAGCTGCGTGCCGTCGTCGCGATCGAAGCGCGTGAGCGCGATGTCCCACGTGTTCCAGTCGTTCTTCACCGCGGTCGTGTTGCCGACGACGTACACGTCGCCGGTCGTCTGCGAGACGCTCCGCACCGCGGCGACGTGGCCCGAGTCGAACGCGTGGCCGCCGCCCTGGACGGTCCAGCGCTGCGTGCCGTCGTACGCGTACGAACGGATGAAGTAGTCCGTCCCGCCGACGTTCGCCTGCCCGGGGAGCGAGCCCGCGGTGCGGCCGGTGACGTAGACCGCGCCGCCGACACCGTCCGCGAGGACGGCCCAGGCGAAGTCTTCCTGCGCGTCGGTGGAGGCGATCGTGTATTGCCAACGCGACATGCCGTCGCCCGCGAACTTCACGACGGTCGCGTCCGGCGAGACGTCGCCCGACGCGCGCGTCCACCCGTTCCACACGGGCGTCTCGGCGCCGCCGTACCAGTAGCCGACCACGTAGGCCGAGCCATCGAGGGCGTCCGCGGCGACGCCGTACGCGTAGGCGTAGCGGAAGTCGGTCGCGCTGGTGCGGTAGCCGTGGTTGCCGATGTGTTGGATCCACGCGCGCGAGCCGTCGGACGACGCGCGGCGCTCGATGAATTGGTTCATCGACGCGTTCGGCGATTGATCGAAGCGGCGCTCCGAACCGACGACGAACAGGTCTTGGCTGGTCGGGTCGACGGTGAGGTCGGTCGAGTAGCTGTAGTTCGTTCCGCTCGCGGTGTCCGTGATGTAGTGCTGCGTCCACAGCCGGTTGCCGTCCGCGTCGAACTTCGCGACGAAGCTCGCGGGCGTGTTGCCGGGGGCGGAGGCGCCGGGGAGCGAAGCCGAAGTGGAGCCGCCGCTGATGTACACGTTGCCGGCGGCGTCGACCGTGATGCCGTAGCCGGTGTCGGCCGCACCTCCGCCGAAGAGGCGGGTCCACACGACGGCGCCCGCGCTCGTGAGCTTGGTGATGAATGCGTCGCTGCCGCCGAGCGCGGTCTGCCCGTGCAGCGAGCCCTCGGTCTCGCCGACGACGTAGAAGTGCGTGCCGTCGGTGACGATGTCGCGCCCGGCGTCGTCGCCCGCGCCGCCGAACTGGTTGACCCAGATCAGGTTGCCGCTGACGGTGTCGTAGCGCGCGACGAACGCGTCCATGCCGCCCTCGTGGGTCTGGCCGGTGAACGCGCCGCGCGTGTAGCCGGTGACGGTCGCGACGCCGTTCGCGTCGACGATCGCGCTGTGCGAGTAGCGGCTCGCGACCGAGCCCCACTCGACCGCGACGCCCCAGTCCTGGATGCAGCCGGTCTCGGCGGGGAGGTGCTCCGGTCCGATGAAGCCGGGCTGGATCGGTCCGTGGCCCTTCGGGTCGGAGAAGATCGCGGAGGCGACCACGCCGTTCGCGTAGAAGTCGGCGTGGGTCGTGCCGCCCGACGCGGCCCACGCGGTGATGTTCGGGAACAGCGTGTCGATGCGCGTGCCCTCGAGCGGGTACGGGACGAGCGTGGGGAAGTCGAGCGCGAACGGGAGGCCGCTCACCGACGTGAACGAGCGCGACGCGGTCGAGCCGTCGTCGCCGGTGTTGAACAGCGCGGTGTCCATGGCGGCGGTGCCGCGGTACTCGGGGCGGTGCAGCTCGTGGCTCGGGTTGTCGGTGCGGAAGAGGTACAGGTCGTACGGCGCCGCGCTGATGTCGATCGTGGTCGGCTGCCAGAACGTGACGATGACCTCGATCGTCTCGCCGTGGATGCGGTCGAGCGTGGGCACCGT
>JAUHYN010000533.1 GCA_030426505.1 bacterium
CGGGCTGCGGCGGCTGCAACGACGGCTCCTACGAGTTCCCGGAGGGCGACCCGGCGCGACCGGACGCCGTCGTGCTCGACGACGTCTTGCGCGTCCGCATCACGCAAGACTTCCTCGACTTCATCCGCCCCCAGCTACCGTCGGTGATCGCGTCGCAGCTCGGCAACCAGGGCGGCGGGATGTACGTCGACGCGAACAACATCCTGCACATCCCGATTCCCGACCAGAACCTCTTCGACATCGGCATCGCCGACGCGAGGCTCCGCGAAGCCGAAGCGCTCCTGTGGCTCGACGATCTGAACAACCGCCTCGACATCCAGTTCGAGGAACCGAACAACGTCCGCCTCACCATCGACATGATCCGCATCGGCGTCGATCTCCGCATCAAGGAGAACGTCGCGGGCAGCACGAGCTCTTGCCCGGTCTTCGGTGACCTCGGCAGCGGCCCCGTCAAACACGCGGCCGAGATCTCCGTGAACGCCGTGATCGATCCCGGCGTCGGCCCGCGCCCCGACTACGACCTCGACATCCAGGTGAACCTCGAGAGCATCGCGCTCGACGACCTCGCCCTCGATGTCGCGGGCAGCAGCGTCTACTGCCAGGAGCCCGAGTGTCGCGACTGCGCCCTGGAGGTCGCCGGCACGTGCCTCGACCCGGGCGGCCGCTGCGTCGAGTGCGACATCTTCTGCGGCGGCGTGACGAACGCGGTGGTCAGCCTCGCGACCTCGCTGATCGATCTCATCCGCCCGCTCATCAACAGCCTCCTCGCGCCGGTGCTCGAGGGCATCCTCGGCGACCTCGTGAACGACTTGAACGGCAGCTCCGCGAAGGCGGAGATGCAGCTGTCGCTCGCGGACCTCGCCGGCATCGAGGCGCTCCGCAATTCGAACCCGCTCGGCATCTTCGCCGCGCCGGTCGAGGGGCGCTTCCCGGTCGTGAACCGCAGCGGTCGCGGCATGGAGATCACGCTCAACTCCGGCGTGGAGGGCGAGAAGGCGGACTGCATCGGCGACCTCGCGCCGTTCATGCCGATGCCGGGCCCGGTGCCGGAGCCGCCCGCGACGGACTCGCGGAACCGCCCCTACCACCTGTGGACCACGTTCGGCTCCACGTACCTCAACCAGTTCCTCTACGCGGCGCACCGCTCGGGCACGCTGTGCCTGAAGCTGTCGAGCGAGGACGTCCGCCAGCTGACGGGCGGCTCGTTCACGCTGAACGCGTCGCTGCTCTCGCTGCTCGCGTCGGACCTCACGAAGCTCGCGACGGATCGCGCGCCGGTCATCCTCGAGCTCAAGCCGCGGCACCCCGGGTTCATCGAGCTGGGCTCCGGCGAAGTCGTCGGCATGGATTCGATGGGGAACGACATCTACGACTGGCTGATGCAGCTGTCGCTCGACGACATCGGCATCGCGTTCCACGTCTTCAGCCACGACCGCTACGTGCGCGTCTTCGAAGTGACGACGGACGTGTTCGTCGGCCTCAACGTCAACGTCCTCCCCGACAACTCGCTCGAGATCGAAGTCGGTGAGCTGCGCATCGACGACTTTGCCGAGGAGTTCAACGAGGTGCTCCCGAACGCGAACTTCGCGGAGGTCCTGCCGACGCTCCTCGACCTCGCGCTCGGCGCGGTGCTGAGCGACTCGCTCACGTTCGACCTCGACATCGCGGACGTCGTCTCCGACGCCCTCGGCGGCGCGCCGATCTACCTGCGCGTGAACGAGCTCGGGCGCGACGGCGTGCAGGAGGACTACCTGTCGATGACGCTGACGATGACCTCGTCGCGCACGACGAACCTCTCGCTCGCCGCCGAGACGTACGCGCGACTGCACCCGACCGAGGACGGCCTCGTCGAGCGCGTCGACGGCGTGATGACGCCGATGGGTCGTGTGCGCCTCATCGTCGGCGAGGGGCTGCCGTATCAGGAGCAGCGCGAACTCGAGTACCAGGTGCGCGTGGACGGCGGCCTGTGGCGCGCGGCGCGCCCGGCGCGGGCCGACGGCACGCTGTTCATCGAGGACCCGAAGCTGAAGATGCCGGGCTCGCACGTGATCGAAGTGCGCTCGCGCTACATCGGCGACTACACGACGCTCGACGTCACGCCGGTGCAGATCGGCGCGGTGGTGGATCCGTTCAAGCCGCAGATTCGCGCGTCGCACGACGAGGACGCGGTCGTGGTCGACGTCGTCGACCTCGACACGATCGACTTGTCGAAGCTCGTCCTCGAGGCGAAGGCCGACGATGGCACGTGGTTCGCGGTCGACGTGCAGCCGTGGGACGACGCCACGGCGCGCGGCGCGATCCGCTACGGCGAGCTCGGCGGCGCGGAGGTCTTGAGCCTCCGCGCGCGCGACCCGAAGGGCAACGAGAGCGACGTGGCCACGGTGCGCCTCGGCCTGCGCGCCGAGTCGACGGCCGAGCCGCAGGCGACCGGCTGCGCGTGCTCGGCTTCCGAGGGCGAGGGCGGCGCGGGGCTCTTGTTGGTGTTGCTGGGGCTCGGGCTGTTCGTGCGTCGCCGCCGTTGATCTCGCGGCGCGCGTCCGTTATCACTCCCCTCGGCGGCGCCGGCTGCCGGTCTATGACCCTCCGCTGATTCGAGACCCTTCCCCGTCGTTTCGAACATTCGCGCTCCTTGGAGCGCGGGCGGGCCCACGTCCGCCGGAGGTCACCCTTGAGAACACTCGACTATTACGTCGCGACGTCGATCGACGGCCGAATCGCTGCGGATGATGGCAGCTTCGATCACTTCCTCTTCGACCCTCGCCACATCCAGGACTTCTTCGCCGACCTCCGACGGTACGGGACCGTGGTGATGGGCCGCGGTACGTACGCCGTGGGCCTCGCGGAGGGGAAGACGAACCCGTACCCGTGGCTCGAGACCGTCGTCGTTTCGAAGACGCTCGGCGCGAGCCCCGACGAGGCGGTCACGGTGATCGCGGACGACGCGGTCTCGTCGGTGCGCGAGCTGAAGGCGAAGGACGGTGAGCCGATCTGGTTGTGCGGCGGCGCGGCGCTGGCGGCGTCGCTCTACGAAGCGGAGCTGATCGATCGGTTGGTCGTGAAGATCAGCCCGGTGCTGTCGGGCGGCGGGATGCCGCTGGTCGGCGCGAGCGGCAAGACGACGAAGCTCGAGTTGGTGCGTCAGCAGACGTACGCGAGCGGGATCGTGGTGCTGGAGTACGCGCGCGCGGCGTGAGGTGGGGCAGGGCTCGGCGGCGGTGCGTCGGCCGTCGAGTCACGCCGGGACGAAACGTTCAGGAGAGCAACGCGAGGAGCTCAGAACGCGACACGAGTGCGCACAGCTCGTTGACGAGGATCTCGTACGGCGTGTCGACCGAGATTCCGGGTTCGACCGTTTGCGGCGCTTCGATCGAGGCGACTGGCTCGGCAACGAGATCCACGACGACCCGTTCGAAGGCGTCCTCGACCGCGAGTCGCACGAAGCTCGGGTGCTCGACGATCGGCTCGACGCGAAGCCCAGCGCTCGTGAGCGTCGCGCGAACCATGTGAGGCTCGCGGTCGAACGCGACGGCGCCCAGGAAGAAGAGATCGAGATCGTCTGTCGTTCGATGGCCGAGGTGGAACCCAGCGAGGGCGCCGCCTCCGGTCAGCGTCCACCCCAGGCCCGATTTGGAGAGGATCCGGAGGATTTCGCTCTGCAGTGCGCTAAGCGTCGACTTCATGGCCTCGCCGGCGCAGCCACCAGACCCAGAACGCACGACGGCGCCCTACGAACCGCTCCGCGTCGAGCGTCATGTCGACGTCCCACAGGAAGTAGGGCCGACCGCGAGCATCGACGAGTCGATCGCGTGGTGTCGGCGCCCGCAGCACGGATTTCAGGGTAGAACGGGCGAGGGCGCGGACGAACGTTAGCCAACTGACGGCACGCGCCTTGCTCTACGCTCCCCCCGACCACGGGCAGGCGGCTGCGGCGCCCCAACAAAATATCGTCGCGGCTTTCGTGGGGAGGCTTTTTCGATGACCCGACTTTCCGCACAGGTCGGGTGCTCGATTCTCGCGTTCGCGTTCATCGCGGCGTGCGGATCTGCATCCGAAGACGACGACAACACCATGACGAACCGCGACGCGGGCGTGAGCGTCCGCGACGGCGGCCCGCCGCGCGACGCGGGGCCGAGTGATCCGTGCGGCCCGTTCGCACACGAGGCCGGCGACGGGACCTGCACGAGCAGCGTCGCGTGGACGAACGGCCCGCCCATCCCCGGCGCGCGCGATCACCACGCGACGACCGTCTATCACTTCGGCGACAAGCCGTACCTCGTCGTCTCCGGCGGTGCGCGTGACTCGTTCGTCGAGTTCTACCAAGACATCCAACGCATCGAGCTGAGCGACGACGGGCGACCGATCGGGCAGTGGGAGGAGATCGGATCGTTACCGACGATCCTCGCCGGCCACACGATGCAGATCCGCAACAACCGCATCTACATCCTCGGCGGCGCGACGATGAGCGGCCGCTTCCCCAACGTGTACTCCACGTGGATCACGAACGACGGCCAGATCGGCCCGTGGGAATCGGAGCCCGCGATGCCGATCGGCGTGTGGCACCACCAGTCGTTCTTCTACCGCGACTTCGTCTACGTGGTCGGCGGGCAGTGGGGCAACGAACGCGCCGCCGACGAAGTCCACCGCGCGGCGATCGTGAACGATCGGCTCGAGCCGTGGGAGTCCCTCGAAAAACTGCCGGCCGTGCGCTCGCACCACGGCTCCGTCGCGACCGACGAAGGCATCTACGTACTGGGTGGTCTCGAGGACAGCGACTTCCGCGCGGAGATCTTGCTCGGCCGCTTCGACGCCGACGCGCGCGTCACCGAGTGGGAGAACCTCGGCGCGATCCCGGGCGACGGCCTCGTCACGCCGTCGGTGGGGATGGTGGACAACAAGCTCTTCGTGGTCGCGGGCCTCACCGGATCGCTCGAGTTCGTCGGCACGGTGTTGTCAGCGGAGATCCGCGCCGACGGGACGGTGTCGCCGCTCGTCGAGACGCCGAACCCGATCCCCGAGGGCCGCGGCCACGTGCATCAGATGCCGTCGCTCAACGGGCGGCTGTTGGTGATCGGCGGGCGGAGCGGGATGAGCGCCGGGCTCGGGCGCTTCGCGTCGCTGTCGTCCTTCTTCGTGGGCACCGTTCGCTAGGAGTCCGCAGCAAATAGCTTCCAGTCCGCAGCAAGATCTCCCGAGCGCATCAGGCGCTGAAGCGTCGCACCGAGGAGCTGCCGGCCGCCCGCTGGTCGCTGAGAGCTAGCCCGGACGCGGAATGCGCGGGGTCCGGGCCCTGTTGCTTGGCAGGCCGCCGAGAAATGGGTAGCCCTGATCCCAGGCGTGAGTTCGGAGAAAAAGACCTTCGAAGGTGCCGTGCTCCTCGTCGTCGACGACGAGCCCGAGCACGTCCTCTCCCTTCGCCGCCTCTTCGAACGCGAGGGCGCCACCGTCCACACCGCGACCTCCGGTGAGCTCGCGCTCGACGTCGTGCGCAAGGAGCCGATCGACCTGATCGTCTCCGACCTCATGATGCCCGGGATGAGCGGGCAAGATCTCTTGCGCGCCGCGCGCGCGATCCGCGCGCAGGTCGATGTCATCGTCATGACCGCGTACGCCACCGTGGAGAACGCGGTCGAGGCGATGCGCGAGGGCGCCTACGACTTCATCCAGAAGCCGTTCAAGTCGGCGCTGATCCTCCGCGTCGTCGAGCGCGCGCTCGAGCGACAAGCGCTCCGCGCCGAGAACGTCATGCTCCGCAAGGAGCTCGCCGAGGTCTCGCCCGACAACGTGCGCGGCCGCCCGATCATCGGCCGCTCACCCGCGATGCTCGCGACCCTCGAGACCGTCCAGCAGGCCGCGCCGTCCACCGCGACCGTGATGCTCCTCGGCGAATCCGGCACCGGCAAAGAGCTCCTCGCGCGCGCGCTTCACGAACAATCGCCGCGGATCGAGGGGCCGTTCGTGGTCGTGAACTGCGCGGCGCTCCCCGAGACGATCCTCGAGTCCGAGCTGTTCGGCTACGAGAAGGGCGCGTTCACCGGAGCGACGCAGGCCAAGGAGGGCCGCATCCAGCGCGCGGACGGCGGCACGCTGTACCTCGACGAGGTCGGCGA
>JAUHYN010000534.1 GCA_030426505.1 bacterium
GGCGACGGCGGTGGCCGCGGCGAAGGCGAACGAGTCCGTCGCGCGGCAGCTCGAGGGCAAGGACCTGGTCCGGGTGATCTACAAGCCGGGCAAGATCCTGAACCTCATCGCGAAGTAGGGCGGCTGGATCGGGCCGGGGAGACCCGGTAGGGTCCGGCCCATGAAGAAGGTCTGGATCGTCGGTCTGTTCGTGTCGTTCATCGTCGCCGTCGGCTGCAAGGACGAGCAGGACAAGCTGAAGGAGGCCATGGCGAACGCCGAGGCCGCCAAGAAGCAGGCGCTCGAAGCCGCGAAGGTCGCCGAGCAAGCGGCGAAGGCGGCGGCCGAAGCCGCCGACGAGGCGAGCGAGGAAGCCGGCGAGGACGCGGACGACGCCGCGGACTCCGCGAAGGACGCCCCGCAGAACATCCAGGAGGCGATGGCCGAGATGCAGAAGGCCATCGCGAAGAACACGTCGAACGTGGAGCCGGTGAACTTCCGCGACCTCAAGAAGATGCTCCCGGAAAAGGCCGCCGGCATCGCGCGCTCGGACGCCAAGGGCGAGAAGGCCGGCGCGATGGGGATGAAGATCTCGAACGCGCAGGGGACCTACAAGGATGGCGACAAGCGCGTGCAGGTGAAGATCGTCGACATGGGCACGATGAAGGGCTTCGCGGCGATGGCGGCGGCCGGCTGGGCCATGGCGGAGATCGATCGCGAGTCCGACGACGGCTACGAGCGCACCACGAAGATCGACGGCCACAAGGCCTACGAGAAGTGGAACTCCAAGACGAAGCGCGGCGAAGTGAAGATGATCCTCGTCGACCGCTTCATGGTCGAGGTCGAGGGCCGCAACGTGAAGATGGAGGACCTGATGTCCACGGCGAAGGGCCTGCCGCTGGATGACCTGGTCGAGATGAAGAACGAGGGCGTCGGCGAGGCCAAGTAGCGCGAGGGTGCGATCCCGTTCGCTACGTCGACGGGGCCCGCCGGTTGACCTCCTCCGTCAGCATTCGGCTCAACGCCTCCAGCTCCGTCAGGAGTCGCAACAACACATCCGTCGGCTTCGCCCGATCCGCGCACTCGATCTCATCGATCACGTCGAGGATCGCACCCACCGTCTCCGAGTTCCCCAACGCCACGACGGCGTCCGCCTCGGCCATGACGGCACGGGCCGCCGCCGCCGTGTCCAGGGCGATCGCATGAAGGTACGCCCGGTCCACGCCCGCCACGATAACCCACGCCACCGCGCCTGTCAGCCGACGCCCGACCCACTTCGACGTATCCTCCGAGCACCGCGTCGAGCGGAGCGGAGGCGGCGGGCGCCAAGAACCCAACTCAAACAAAATCCCCCCGCACCTGATGCGTCCACTGCACCACTCCCGGCACCGGCCCCCGAATCTTCCGAAAATAAGGAAGAAACCGAACGAACCGCCCCCCGAACCCGTACTTGAACCGCCACACGCCGAAGTTTTCGTGCCGGTCGATCGGCACCGGCCCCTCGCACCCGCCCAGGTCGTACCAGACGTGCCCGCGCTCGCGCATGGCGCGCATGATCTCGAACTGAACGACCTGCGCCGCGCCCGGGACGATCCCGCGCACGTTCGCCGGCGCGCGCGCGCCCAACACGTAGCAGGGCACGCCGAGCGTATCGACGATGACCATGTTGGAGACGTGCTCGCCGTAGCGCTCCGTGAAGAACAGCGCGTGCCCCCGCTCGATCAGCGGGCGCAGGCCGTAGCCGACCAGCGCCTCCGGCTGAACCGGCGCGCTCTTGCGGTGACACATGTCGATGTACGCATCGTAGAAGTCGTCGAGCAGCGAGTAGTCCGTCGACACGTCGACCTCGACGTCGCTCCTCTGCGCCTTGCGGATCTTGTTGCGCGCGCTTCGATCGCACGACGCGAGCAGCTCGTCGTCCGAGCGGTCCACGCGCACGAAGTACGTCGTGTCCACCTTGCCGAGCGGGCGGTAGCCATTCGCTTCGAACGAAGCGCGCAACTCGGCGTGCGCTTCGAAGCCCGGGATGTCGTCGACCGTCGGGATGCGGAGCCGCAGCTCCGTCTCGATGAGGCGTTGCCGCACCGCGATGCGATCCAACGCCGAGAGGATTGCCTCGAGCGCCTGCACCGGGCGCTCCGGCCCGACCATCAGGCAATTGATCCGCGAGAACTTCAGCGGCGTGAGTGGGATCCGCTGCGTCGACAGCAGGAACCCACCGACGAGCTCACCGCGATCGAACAGCCCGTACGGGTCGTTCTTCCACCCGGCGAGTACCTCCCACGCCGGCACGATCGAGCGCGCCATTTGGTGGCGTTCGAGGAGCGCGCGCCACGACGCGTCCGCTTCGTCCGCGATGCGATCGACTTCGAGGCCGGACGCCATCCGCCCTCACGATCGCCTCGCTCGGGTCATCTGTCCAGCCGCACCGGGAAGTCGATCGGCTCGCCGCGCAGCGCGCGGACTCGAGGCACCACGCGCTTCTGCGCGCGGAGCAGCCGCGACCGCGCGCCACCGTGGTACGCGAAGACGATGACGTGCGGCCGCACGGTCGGGGAACACTCCAGCTTGTAAGGGTCGTCCGCGCCGAGGAAGTCGAAGCGCGCGAGCCCCTCGGTGAAGCACCGCTCGATCGCCGCGAGCAGGACCGTGCGCCCCGGGCTCACGTCCGAGAAGGCCGGATCGTAGCCGGTCTTGTGGAAGTAGAAGGTGTCGCCGGCCACGAACCCGAGGAGGAACGCGGCCGTCTCGCCGCCGATCGTCTGCTCGACGAGCCGCACCGCGCCGCGGGACGCGAAGCGAACGATCACGTCACGCATGAAGGCGAGGGCGGCGTCGCTCTCGCGGATCGCGCTCCCCTCCGCGCCCTTCCAGCTCTTGGCCTCGACCACCGCGCCGCGCTCGAACGCCGCCTTCACGGCCTCGAGCTCGGTGTGGACCACCACTTCGGTCGCGCCGCGCTTGCTCGCCTGCCGGAGCTTGCGGCGATCCTGCTGACGCTTCCGCCCCGAGAAGCGCCGCGCGTACCAGTCCTCGTACGTCCCTTCGCACAGCAGGTACGGAGAGCAGATGTTGCGGACCGCGTGGATGTGCAGCGGCGCCGCGTCCCCGCGTGCGAGCGCGGCGAACGTCGGCGAGTCCTCCGGCACCTGCGTGAGCTCGACCCGATCCCACTGCCGCCGGTCGTCGTTCAGCGCCGCGAACAACGCGCGATACGCCTCGGGGTGCGCGCGGTCGACGAGGAGATCCGAGCGCCCGAGGTAGTGGTTGAAGAGCGTCGTGAGCGCGCGGTCGGCGAGGCGCAGCGGGAGCGCGGCGATCAGCTGGCCGTCCTGGCGCAGCCCGTAGACCCGGAGCCGATCCTCGGGCCCCGCGAACGCGCGCCACCACGCCGCGAGCCAGTCGTGCGTGTTGAACAGGTGCGCGGAGTCGGATCGCCGCGCGAGGTCGTGCCATTCGCGGGCGAGATCGTCGAAGCGCTCGATCGACTCGATCAGCGTGAGCGGCACGGCGCGGAGCCTACACGGGGCGGGCGGCCGGCGCACGCCTCGCGCGCGGTGTCGCGTAGAGCTGGCCGCAGGCGGCGCGGGAGTCGTCGCCGCGCGTGCGCCGCACCGACGTGAAGAACCCCGACGCTTTCAACCGCGACGCGAACGCGTCCACGCGAGCGCTCGGTCCGAGCGCGTTCCCGATCGGGTTCATCGGGAGGAGGTTGAAGCGCACTTCCGTCGGCGCGCCTTCGAAGAGGCGGGCGAGGGCGTCCGCGTCCTCGTCGCGATCGTTGGCGCCGTCGATCAACGTCACCTCCACGAACAGCGGCGCCTTGCCGACGACCTCGAAGAAGGCGTCCCGCAGCGCGGCGACCGGGTGCTTGTGCGTCCCGATGATCCGCGCGCGGACGTCGTCGTCCGCTGCGTGCAGCGACCACGCGACGCGTGTGTCGAGCGCGGCGAGGCGACGCACCGCCTCGGGCGACGGCCCGACCGTCGACACTGTCACGTGCCGAGGCGCGAGCCCGAAGCCCCGGTCGTGCGTGAGGATCCGCGTGGCCTGCGCGACCGCCTCGAAGTTGTCGAGCGGCTCGCCCATCCCCATGAACACCACGTTCCGGATCGGGCGTAGCTGTCGCGCGAGCCAGACCTGCAGGACGATCTCGTCCGCGCGCAGGTCGTGCCTGAGGCCCATCGTCCCCGTGAGGCAGAAGTGGCAACGCCGCTTGCACCCGACCTGGCTCGACACACACACCGTCGCGCGCCGCTCGGTCGGGATGACGACGGTCTCGACCTCGCGGCCCGGGGCGTCGGTCGACAGATCGACGAGCAGCTTCTCGGTCCCGTCTTCGGCGACGTCGTGCCGCGCGATGCGGTGCGGCGTCCACGTGGTGGCGGTGGCGAGACGGGCGCGGACCCCGGCCGGAACGTCCTCGGCGCTCCGCGGGTCGCGGCCCTCGGCGAGCACACGGGTGACCATGCGCGCGCGCGCCGCCGACTCGAGCCGCTCTTCGAGCTGCTCGGGTGTGAGACCGAGGAGCATGATCCGGCGGCGAGCATGGACCGCGCGGCCCGGCCGGGGCAACGCGGGATCTTCGAACGCGACGTGCGACATCGCACCGCTCGAAATCCGGGTCGACAATTGCGTAGGATGAGGGCGTGGGGTGGCTCGGTGTCCTGATCGCTCTGTCGCTTCCGCATCAGGTCGGGGCTTGGGAGTGCGCGTACGCGCTCGGGGACGACCAGCAGGTGGTCGTCCGCGTCGCCGATCTCGTTCGGCTCACCAATTCGTTCACGCAGCGCCGCGCCGTCGCGCCCGCGGCCAAGACGCGCCTCGACGGCCTGCGCTCCCACCTCGGCGCGTTCGATCTGAAGGGCCTCTACGCCGACCTCCCCGCGACCGCCGGATCGAAGACGCGCACGTTCGAGGTGTTCGGGCGGATGCACCCGCTCGGGCGCTACGACGTCGCGGCCGTCGCGCCCGCGTTCGGCGCGCGACCGGGCGACAGCAAGCTGACGATTCGCCTCTCGCCGACGGACGGCGCGCCGTACCGCTTGCAGTCCGACGCGCGCATGAACGTGGGGCTCACGGCCGACGAGCTGTTGGACGTGGGCGGGCGTCTCATCGCGTGGGCGCGCGCGGCGTCGAAGGGCTGTGTCGCGAAGAAGGGCTTCGACAAGTGCGACGCCCAGGTCCGCGAGGCGCTCCGCCAGGCGTTTCCGTCGACCGTCGCGTTGGTGGAGCGCTACATCGAGTTCTCGGATCTCGTGGCGGCGGATCGCGGCGGCGTCCGCGCGCGCATCTCCACGCGCATCCGCCTCGACAACCTCGCCGAGGACTACCCGGGCGTCGCCGCCACGCTCGAGCGCGGCGCGGGCCTCGCGAGCTCTCGCATCCGAATCCGCGGCGACGACGGCGCGACGGTGTTGATCGCCAAGGTCGACAGCAAGCGCCGGGAGTCGGTCGCCACGTTCCCGCTCGATCTCGCGCGCCTGAGGAAGGACCGCTACGAGACCACGATGGAGATCGACTCGCAGTCGCCGGGCGTGTCGATGCACATCGCCGACCTCTCCGTGAACACCGACGTGGTCCGCACGCACGACGACGTGCGCCTGGTGACCACGCTGAAGAAGGTGCCGCGGGTGGAGGTGGACGCGACGCTGGTCGACGTCCTCATCCCGTCGGACATGGAGACGCTCCTCGGCGACTTCTTCCGCGTCCTCACGCGCAGCAACCACGGCACCGGCGCGCGCTGGTGGAGCGCATTCCCGAAGACGCCTTCCGGTCCGATCGCGTTCGGCGCCGACGTCGAACTCGAGCAGCAGGACTTCATCACCTTCATGCTCCGGCTCGTCCAGCGCCTCCGCTTCTCGGACGCCGAGCGGGTCGAGCTCCGCGCCCTCATCGCCGCCGGGATCCAGGCCTTCGACGCGGACTTCGCGCGCTTCCAACAGCAGCTCGCGCTGCGCTGAAGTTGGGTGACGTTTGGGCCGCGGTTTGCTAGCGTCGGCGTCCGCTACGCACCCATAGCTCAATTGGATAGAGCACTGGACTTCGAATCCAGGGGTTGGGGGTTCGAGCCCCTCTGGGTGTGCTGAAATCATTGGGTTTTTCCGGTTC
>JAUHYN010000535.1 GCA_030426505.1 bacterium
TGCTCACCGAGCAGCGACCGGCGGCGCAGGACGTCGACGTGACCTCGGACGACGTCGACGCCACGTCGGACGACGTCGACGCGCAGACGCCGGAGCCGGCGTCACAGGATCTGTCGGCGGACCTCGCGCTGGCCCCGAACGCTCCGAGCCCCGCCGAGGCCTCGCCGACGCAGAGCGGTCTGGCGGTCGACAACGCCGAAGCGCTCGAGGACGAGGACGTGCGGCTCCCGCGCATCGACGCCGAGGGCCACCTCGAGCTCGCGCACCCTGCGGACTTGCTGGGGCTGTACCTCGCGCAGATCCGGCACGGGACGCTGACGGTGTTCGGCGCCCTCGACAAGGACGCGGGCGACGCCGTGCGCCTGTCCGTGCGTGGCCCGAACGAGGTGGAGATCGAGGCGCTGGTGATGGCCCGCGTCGGGCCGTGGGTCACGCTCGCGATCCCGGACCCCTCACCGGTGGAGGCAATCCTCAGCGCGAACGTCGTCCATTGGAAAGAATCCATTGAAGCGCTCGCCGAGAACTACCTCGAGGAGAGCGACGAGCGCAGCCGCGACATCGAGGATCCCGGACCGCCCCCCGACGACCAGACGCCCGACGACGACGCGCCGGTCCTCGTGCCGCCGCCGCCCCCCGAGGCGATCGTCGAGGCCGAAGCGCCGGACCCCGAAGCCCTCGAAGTCGACGACGCGGACGTGGAGGTCGCGCCGGCGCCCGAACCCACGCCGACCCCGGATCCCGAGCCGGAGCCCGAGCCCGCGCCGGTGGTCATCACCCCGCCTCCCCCGCCGGAGCCCACGCCCGAACCGGAGCCCGAGCCCGCGGCGCCCGCGGCCGCGGCGAAGCCGGACCGCGCGCCGAAGGTGCCGAAGCTCGACGGCACGATCGTGCAGTTCGAGCACGCGATCGATCTCGAACACGAGCTGCGCGTGAACCTCGCCAACGCCGGGCTGTTCGTCGAGGCGCCCGCGATCCCGATCCGCGAGCGGCGGCGCCTGAAGATCCACGTCGGCGGCGCTCCGACCGGGGTGACGCTCGAGGCGGACGTGGTGTTCGCCGACGGCGGGCGCGTGGGCTTCTCCGTGCCCGCCGCCGCCGAGGCGACGACGCAACTCGAGGAGTACCTGCGGACCGGCGTCGCGCAGACCGCGGGTACGCCGATGCCGAGCGAGTCGCCGATCCCCTCGGAGACGCCCGAGCCGATCGACCGCGAGCCCTCCGCGGGCGGCGCGTTCTCCGGGACGCTCACGCCCACGCTCGGGATCTCGCAGGTGCTCGGCCTCGCGGAGAAGCGGGCGTTCAACCCTGGCGACCTCACGCGCGCGTCGGCGCTCCAGCTCCTCGAGTACCTCGTCCGTCAGGGCGAAAAGGGTGTCCTCGAGATTTCGAGCAAGAAGGAGAAGCAGACGATCTGGTTCCACGGCGGGAGCGTCGCGTACATCCGCGACGAACCGTTCGACGAAGCGACCAGCCTCGGCCGCGTCCTGATCACGCAGAAGAAGATCAACGACGCCGCGCTCCGCGAAGGCCTCGAGAAGGCGAAGGCCAGCAAGAAGCCGCTCGGACGCACGCTCGTCCTGCTCGGCACGATTCGGAAGTCCGAGCTCACCGCGGGCCTGCGCGAGCAGACGCGCCTCAAGCTCGACAAGACGTTCACGTTCGGCTCGGGGACGTTCGAGTTCGGGCCCTGGCGCGAGCCGCCCGGCGACGCGGACCTCGTGGTGACGAAGGGCCTCGGCCTCGTCGCGCGCTACCTGCGCAGCCGCTACGACGAGTACAACTACGAGGAGCTCGTCGCGATCTTCGGCGCGAACATGTCGCGGCGCGTCCAGCACGAGACGGACTTCGAGAGCATCGCGACCAGCCTCCAGCTGCAGCCGAAGGAGCTCCGCTTCCTCGAGCTGTCCCTCGACGGCCACCGCACGATTCACGACGCCGTCCTCGGGAGCCCCGCCGGCCGCCTCGGCTCGCTGCGCCTCGTCGGGATGTGCCTGAGCATGTCCTTGATCCGCTTCTCCGACGGCAACGCCGTGCGCCGGGAGCAGACGCAGGTCGGCCGCGAGCCGAGCGCGTTCGTTCGCATTCGCCGCGAGCTCGACGAGCGCCTCACGCTCCTGCGCGGCATGAACCACTTCGAGGTGCTCGGCGTGCATTGGTCCGCGCATCACCGCAACTACCGGGGCGCCTACGACAACGCGAAGCGCGAGTTCAACCTGAGGCGCGATCCGTACAAGGACGCCCCGGACGACGTCATCAAGCGGGTCAAAGAGATCACGCGCATCCTCGACGGCAGCTACGAGACGCTGAACAACGCGACGCAGCGCGTGTCGTACCGAAAGCAGCTCTTCGATCAGACCGAGCGGCAGTACGCGGCCGACATGCTCGTGAAGCAGGGCGAGGTCGCGTTGATGCGCGGCGATCGCGTCGGCGCGATCGAGTCGCTCGAGACCGCGGTGGAGTTGGACCCCTCGTCGCGCAACCGGAACCTGTTGATGAGCGCGCGCGAGGGGCGTCGGTAGGATCAGCGGAGCTGCGCGAGCAGCGACGTCTCGAACCAGCCGCTCGTGTCGCCCTTGATCGCGTCCTGCAGCGACTCGCCGTACATCGACTCGTAGGCGCTCGCGGCGGCCGCGATCTGCGCCTTCGAGCGCCCGCCGAGGAGGCGGATCAGCGCGGCTTCGTCGGTGCCCCACCCGTCGATCGCTTGGTGCAGCGCGACCGCATCGCGGGTCGCCTGTGCCGAGTCGACGGTGCCCGACTCGTCGCGGTTGCCGCTCGACAGCTTGAGCAGCATCGTCTCGAGGTCGCCGCTCGTCTCGCTCTTGATGCGGTCGTCGAGCGACTCGCCGAACATCTCCTGGTACGCGGTCTTGATCGCGCGGATCTCGCGGTTCGTGCGGTTCGACAGCAGGTTGATCAGCGACTGCTCGTCCGTGCCCATGCCGTCCATCGCCTGGTGGAGCGCCACCGCGTCGCGCGTCGCCTTGTTCTTGTCCACGCGCGGCGCGCCGCCCGCGGTCATCCCGCCCTGGAGGCGACCGGCCGAGCGCCGCGCGGCGAGCTCCGCCTGGAGGTTCGGGCGCGGGCGCGCGGGGGCCGCGGCGGGCGCGTCTTCGCTGCGGTTCAGCTGCGCGAGGAGCGAGGCCTCGAAGTCGCCGCTGGTGTCGCCCTTGATCGCGTCCTCGAGCGACTCGCCGTACATCTCCTGGTACGCCGCCTTGATCTCGGCGATCTGCGCGTTGCTCTTGTTCGAGAGGATGCGCGTGAGCGCGGCCTCGTCGGTGCCCCACCCGTCCATCGCCTGGTGGAGCGCCACGGCGTCACGCGTGGCCTGGGCCTTGTCGGCCTTCCGCGTGACGGCGGCCTGCTGCGCCTGCGCCGCGATGGGTGCAGGTGCCACGCGCGGGCGGGCAGCGCGCGCCGGAGCGGGCCGCGCGGGGGCCTGCCGCTGGTAGAACTGGCCGAGGCGGTCGAAGTCCACCGGGCCCTGGCCACCGATCGACTCGTAGAACGGCTGGTAGAACTGCGCCGCCGTGATCAGCTGCGTGAGGAGCTCGGCGGCGGCCTGCGCGGTCACGGGGTCGACGCCGAACGCGATGAAGAAGCGTGCGAAGTCGGACGTGTCGAGCGCCGCGAGGCGCGGATCGTAGAACGGGACCTGCGCGTTCGGGCGCGGCGCGCGGCCGCGGAGGTCGCGCGCGATGGCGTCGCCGAGCGGCGCGGCCTCGACCTGGTCGAAGCCCGACTGCGTGAGGATCACGACGTAGTGCTGTCGCTCGGCCTCGGAGCCGCCCATCCGAATGCGGAGCTCGTCGGCGCGCGCGGCGGCGGGGGAGAGGTTGTGCTGCGCGGCGTAGTGAGAGCGCGAGCCCTGGATGCGACGTGCGTGGAGCGGAGTGGGAGTTTCGATGGCCATGAGTCCTCCTGGATGGTGTGTCGGAGGCTTCTACAAGGACCGGGCCAAGCCGCAGCGCGACGCGCGGGCCCCGCTTGGGAACGGCGGTCGGGAACCTTGGGATCGGGCGTGGTTCCCAATTGGGGAACCCGATCCCAGCGCGCCGATGCGCGCCGTCGCGCGACTTGGACTCCCCCGGGGGCCTGGTACGCTAGGGTGCGTTGAGCTTCGACACGCTACCCCCGACGGAGCGCGCGGCCGCCCACGAGCGCCGCACCGACGCCCCGTTGTCGCTGCTCGTGTTCGTCGACGACACCGTCGCGACGCACCCGCTCACGGTCGGCACGCAGCTGTCGCTCGGCCGTGATCCCACCGTCGACGTCCACATCGACGACCCCCTCGTGTCCCGCGAGCACGCGCGCCTGTACGTGCGCGACATCGTGGAGCTCGAGGATCTCGGGAGCGCGAACGGGACGAAAGTCCGCGGCCAGACGATCCTCCCGCACGAGAAGACGCCGCTCGGGGCCGGCCAGGTCGTCGAGCTCGGCGCCGCGATCCTCGTCTTGCAGGAACAGAGCGCCGTGGCGCGGCGT
The DNA here is from genome assembly GCA_030426505.1 of bacterium. Taxonomy (GTDB): domain Bacteria; phylum Myxococcota; class Kuafuiibacteriia; order Kuafuiibacteriales; family Kuafuiibacteriaceae; genus JAUHYN01. Next base: position 4,489 of record JAUHYN010000535.1, read on the forward strand.
CGGAGGCTGTGGTCGCACGGTTACTTCGAAGTCCGCCTCGAAGAGGAGTGCGCGCGCAACGCGCGCGGCCGGCGCTCGCCGTTTGCCGTCATGCGTGTGCGCGTCTACGCCGCCGACGACGAAGCGCTCGTGCAAGAGACGTTGACGACCGCTCTGCGCTCTTCGGACGTGGTCGCGTCGTACGCGCCCGGCGAGTACGAGCTGCTGTTGGTCGACACCGCCGCGTCGCGCGCGGAGCGCATCGCCGAACGCATCACGGACCAGTTCCTCGACGCCGGCCACCGCATCGAGATCGGCATCGCCACGTTCCCTCGCGACGGCCTCACCGCAGACGCACTCATCGCGCGCGCCGGCATCGACCTCGCGCTCGACGAGGAGGAAGAGTCCACGCCCGACGTCGTGGTGAAGGACCCGGCGATGGTCGATCTGTATCGCGTGGTCGACCGCGTCGCGCAGGGCACGATCAGCGTGTTGCTCACCGGCGAGACCGGCGTGGGCAAAGAGATCATCGCCGAGGCCCTGCACCGCCGCTCACCGCGGGTGGAGGCGCCGTTCGTGCGCCTGAACTGCGCCGCGCTCACGCAGACGCTCGTCGAGTCCGAGCTGTTCGGTCACGTCCGCGGCGCGTTCACCGGCGCCGATCAGGACAAGCGTGGGCTGATCGAGTCGGCCGACGGCGGCACGGTGTTCCTCGACGAGATCGGCGAGCTCCCGCTACCCACGCAAGCCACCTTGCTCCGAGTGCTCGAGCGCCGCGAGGTGCAGCGCGTCGGGAGCCTCGAGCCGCGCCCCGTGGACGTGCGCTTCGTCTCCGCCACGAACCGTGACCTCGAGGAGGAGATCGGCCGCGGGCGCTTCCGCGAGGACCTCTTCTACCGCCTCAACGGCGTCACGCTCGCGATCCCCCCGCTGCGCGACCGCGAGGGCGAGGTCGTCCCGCTCGCGCGCATGTTCGTGGACCGCGTGAGCCGCGAGCTGGGCGTGGAGGCCCCCGCCCTCTCCGCGCGCGCCGAGGCGCTCCTCGCCGGCTACCACTGGCCCGGCAACATCCGCGAGCTGCGCAACATGATCGAGCGCGCCGTACTCCTCTGCACCGGCGACACGCTCGACGCCGAACACCTCCCGGTCGACAAGCTCTCCGCGAGCTGGTCCTCGTCGTCGCCCGCGCGCGCGCGACGCCCGCGCGTCGTCGAAGCGGACCCCGCGCAGGACGCGAAGAAGCAACGCATCCTCGACGCGCTGGAAGCCTGCGCCGGCAACCAGACGCGGGCCGCCGAATACCTCGGCGTGTCGCGTCGGACGCTCACCAAGTGGCTCGGTCGCTACGACATCCCCCGGCCCCGCAAGCGCTGAGGTATGATCGCGGCGCGTGCAGCGCTTCGGTGAGTTCGCGCTCCTCGAGCGCCTCGGCCAGGGATCGGGCGGGACCGCTCACCTCGCCCGCCGGATCGGCGCGACCGGCAAGAACGATCACCTCCTGGTGATCAAGCGCCTTCACGCGGACCTCATGGAGCACGACACCTTCGTGCGCCGCTTCTCCCACGAGGCGCTCATCGCCGTTTCGGTCGACAGCCCCCACGTGGTGGTGGTCGAGGACGTGG
>JAUHYN010001469.1 GCA_030426505.1 bacterium
GTGGACGCGCCCGCCGCTCACACGTTTGCGCGCGAGCAGCTCGCGCTCGGTGGTGAACACTTGGAACAGCCCCGGCGTGCCCATCAGGTCGGGCGTGCCCATCCCGCTGAGGACCTCGGCGTCGCTCGGTTCGATCGGCGGGTAGTTCGCGGGGATCTTCACGACGGTGGTCGGGAGGCCCTCGTCGGCGATCGCGGACCAGAACGGGTGCCCGCGCCGCAAGAGCTTCACGCCGCCGCCCATCGGCAACACGTAGTCGCCGATGTCCATCACGTACGACGGGCCCTCCGCCTTCGACGTCGACAAGTAAGGCGACATCTCGTGCGGGTCGCGGTGCACGAAGTCGTAGATGCCGTGGACGTGGGAGTCGTGCCCGGTGAGGAAGTTCGACCACGCGACCGGCGACTGCGGCGGCGTGCTCGTGCCGAGGCGGAACAGCTCGTTCTCGACCGCGAGGCGCGTGAGGTTCGGCGCGCGGCCTTGCTCCATGAAGCGCGCGAGGAGGTTCGGATCCATCCCGTCGACGGCGATGATGATCATCTTCGGATCGCCGCTCGCCGAGCACGCGGCGGTGAGCAGCAACCAAGGGAGGAGCCGACGCGCGTTCATGAGGCGAGGGTGACGCCGTCCATGTGTTTCGGCGGCGGGACGCCGAACATCTCCAGGAGCGTGGGCGCGAGGTCGGTGATCGACGCGCGGATGTTCCGTTGCTTCTTGAAGTCGCGGTTCGCGATCAACACCCCGGGGACGAGGCGCGGGTCGATGCAGTGGTCGCCGCTCCAGGCCTTGGTGTTGTCATCGAAGATGACGTGGTTGGCGGTGCCCTGCACGCAGTCCCAGGAGGCGCGCCAGCCCTCCGAATAGCCGACGATCAGATCCGGCGCCTGGTCCTTGTAGGGCCCCGTGTAGATCTCGTGCGCGGCGTAGACGTCCTCGACGGCGACGCGCCCGACTTCGGGATCGATGATGCCGGTGAGTTTGTCCGCGATCTCCTCCGCGAGGGTCATCGCCTCTTCGCCCTTCTTGATGAAGCCGTTCGCCTCGCGCCCCTTCAGGTTGAGGAAGATGCCGGAGAGGCCGAGCGCGAAGGCGCGCGTCTTCGTCCAGTCGACGCCGTCGAACCAGATGCCCGTCTCGGTGCGCCCGGGCTTCAGGACGAGGTAGCCCTCCTTCAGGAGCCAGCTGTTGAGGTTGATGCCGCGGCGGAACGTCTTGAAGCCGTGGTCCGAGATGACCATCAACAGCGTCTTCGGATCGAGCGGGTCGACGGTCTCGAGGACCTTGCCGAGCATC
>JAUHYN010000536.1 GCA_030426505.1 bacterium
ACCCATGCGGCGGAGCGCGTTGTCCATCGCGCCGAACGCGAAGTGACCGGTGCCGTCGTTGATCATCAGCTCGCTCGTCTCGCCCGGCATCGCGTCGTCGATGCCGGTGCTCATGCCGGTGAAGACGTCGAGGTCGCCGTCGTTGTCCACGTCGCCGAACGCGACGACCTCACCCGGGCGACCGAGGGCGGCGTCGGTGCGGGTGGCGCGGAGCTCGGACTCGATCGTGATGTCGGCGAACGTGCCGTCGCGCTGGTTCCTCAGGAGCCAGGTGCGCCGGACGCCGTCGGGCGCGAAGTCGTCGGAGCCGTTGCCACCGCGGCGCACGAGGAGATCGGCGTAGCCGTCGCCGTCGATGTCGCCGACGGCGATGCGTGTGCCGAGGACGCCGAGATCGATGAGGCCCCACTCGGCCGTCGCGTCGCGGAACGCCGGGGCGGGATCGATCCACTTCACGCCGAGGTTGCAGCGGTCCGCGAGCGGCGCGACGCACGCGCCGTCGGTGCAGACCTCTCCCGCGCCGCACGTCGGGCCGCCCGCGCCGCAGTGGCAGAGGCCGTCCGCGCCGCACGCCATCCCCGCCGTACAGGTGACGCCTTCGCAGGGGTCGGGCGGGACGACGGTCGTGGTGTCGTCGTCGCTCGGGTCGGTGCAGGCGGTGAGCACGAGGACGCAGGCGAGGAGCACGGTGCGGCGCATCAGGGCTAGTTCGCACCGAGTTGACCGATTGGTCAAACGACAACCGACGGAGGCGTGAAGGGCGTGGACGGCGATCGACCACGGCGTGGACGGTGGGCCCTCGACTTCGCCGATGGAGCGATGCGTCGAAGCTGGCCCGCCGCCTGCAATCCCTTGGGAGCGGCCAGAGGGCCCCCAGGGCCTGAGGCCGGAAAGGAACCAAGGCATGAAGTTCGACAAAGGGAGGTTGCTCGCGCGCGTGGAAGGCATCGGGCTGAGGCGGTTGCTCGCCGTCGGCCTCGGCGTCGGCATCCTGGTCATGGGGCTGGACGCTGGAATCGCGCACTTCGCGGGGCGCGGGATGAAGCACCTCGGGCAGCTCGTCCCGGTGGTGTTCGGGCCGCTCGCGTTCGCCGCGACGCTGTTCGCGCTGAAGACGAAGCGGCACCGCGCGCGGTTCGACCACCTCGCGCGCATCGTCGGGGGACTGACCGCGGGGGTCGGGGCGCTCGGCACGACGTACCACGTGGTCGCCTTCGCCGCGTACTTCGCGGGCAAGGCCGTCACGGTCGACCTGGTGCAGATGGCGCTCATGCTCGCACCCCCGCTCCTCGCCCCCGGCGCGTTCGTGGGCCTCGGCGCGGTGCTCTACGGGCTGGCGAGCCACAAGGTGACGGTCACGATGCGCCCCGTACTGTTCGGTGCCAGCGCGGCGTGATAACGGAAGCGGCGCCGCTCTCGGAGCGGTTGAAGGAGCGTATGGACGGTCAAGGCCCCATCGGGATGTTCGACTCCGGCGTCGGCGGCCTGACCGTCCTCGCGCAGCTCGCGGCGCGGATGCCCGACGAGCCCGTACTCTACATCGCGGACCAAGCGAACGTGCCCTACGGCGGGCGCCCCCTCGATCAAATCCGCGGACTCGCCACGAACCTCTCCAACACGCTGATCGACCGCGGCTGCAAAGCGCTCGTCATGGCGTGCAACATCTCGAGCGCGACCGCGTTGGAGTCGATCGCCGCGCAGTACCCGAAGCGCCCCGTCCTCGGGATGATCGATCCGGGCGCCGCCGCCGCCGCGACGAAGACGCGCAACGGGCGCATCGGCGTCCTCGCCACCGCCGGGACCGTCGCGAGCCGCGCGTACCCCAACGCGTTCGCTCGAATGGATTCGACGCTGGTCGTCGCGCAGGTCGCGTGCCCGAAGTTCGTCCCGCTCGTGGAGAGCGGCGCGACCCAGAGCGCCGAAGCGGAGGCCGCGTGCCACCGCTACCTCGCGCCGCTCCTCGCCGAGCGTGTCGACACGATCGTCCTCGGCTGCACCCACTACCCCTACCTGTTGCCGGTGCTCCAGCGCTGCGCGCCACGCGTGCGGTTCGTGGATCCCGCGGTCCACGTGGTGCGGCAGCTCTCGACGCAGCTCTCGCGCCGAGGCCGCCTCGCGACGGGCGCGCGCACGCCGCACGTGTTGCTGACCACCGGTGACCTCGCCGTCTTCCGCGCGCAGCTCGCGGTCATGCTCGACGGCATCGACTACGTGGCGGCGCGGCTCGAGCCGGTCGGCGCGTCCGCGTCCCAGGCCGCGGCCGCCTGCTGAAGCGCGACGTGCATCCGCTCGTCGCGTTCGTCGTCCACCTCCGGCTGCACTACCAGGTCTTCATCCTCTCCGGCGGCTACCTCCTCGGCGGCCTCTACGCGAAGCGGCTCGAGCTGTGGCCGTTCGTGGCGCTATTCTTCGTCGTCCACGTTCTACTGAATGGAGGCGTCACCGCGTACAACTCGTACTGGGACGACGACGACGGCCCGATCGGCGGCGTGGAGAACCCGCCGAAGATGTCGCGCTGGATGCACCACGCGGCGATCGCGCTGCAGCTCATCGGCCTCGAGTTCGCGCGGCACGCGGGCCTCCTCTTCGCGGGGCTCTACGCCCTGACGATGGTGCTGTCCGTCGCGTACAGTCGGAAGGGCCCGCGCTGGAAAGGGCACCCGATCCTGAGCCTGGTCGCGGTCGGCGTCGGAACCGGCACGAACACGTTCTGGATGGGCGCGCTCGCGGCGGGCCGTACGATGGACGCGGAGCTATTCGTCGCGGGCCTCGGCGTGGCGTCGCTGCTGTTGAGCCTCTACCCGGTCTCGCAGGTCTTCCAGATCGAAGAGGACGCCGCCAACGGCGACCGCACGTTCGCCGCCGCCTACGGCCTCGCGGGCGTCCGCCGCTGGTTCGCCTGCACGTACCCGCTCGGGCTGGTGATCGTCGCGGGGACGCTGTGGCGCGTCCACCCGCCGGTGGGGATCGCGATCGGCGCCCTCGGCGCGATCGGCGGCCTGATCGACGCGCGATTGCTGTGGCGTCTTCAGGGCGTCGCGTCGGAGTACCGCGCGGTGATGCGCCTGAAGTACACGGCGTCGCTGTCGTTCGTGGTGGGCGTGGTGGCGGCGTTGGTGTGGACGGGTTCCGGATGACGCCCCTGGGTGAAATCCGGTAGTGCTTCGTCTTCGTTGAGCCCGTCGCTCGCCACGCTCATGCTCGCGCTCGCCGCGCCGCCCGCGCTCGAGGCGTCGATCCAGGCGATCCTGGAGGGCCCGATCTGTCACGCGCGCCGCGTCGAGCTCGGCGACACGCAAGCGGTCGTCGGCGTCGAAGTCGCGAAGCACGTCCCGCTCGACGACCTCCCCGCCGAGGTCGAGAACCGCTTCGAGACCGTGGTCGGGCTCCTCGCGGCGGAGCGCCCCGGCGTCGACGCGATTCACCTCCTCGTCGCGCACCCCGGTGAGCCGCTCGCGCCGCCGCCGCGCGCGCCGCCCAATCCAGATCGCCGCGTGTTCAACGTGCGACCGGATCCGTCGCGGTACCCGTTCGGGCAGGCGCTCGCGGGCCGCGTCATCGCGATCAGCGCCGGGCACGGGTACATCTACTACGACACCCTCAACGCCTACTCGACGCAGCGCTCGAACACGAAGTGGGACAGGTGCGGCGCGTGCCGCGGGATCGTCGAGGACTTCGAGACGCACGAGATCGTCGTGCGCCACCTCATCCCGCTCCTCGAGGGCGCGGGCGCGCGCGTGATCCTGGTGCGGGACCGCGCGTACGCGGACGACGGTCAGCTCGTCGACGACGGCGACACCGCGTACGCCGAGGCCGGCGCGTTCACCGACGGGAGCAGCCCCGGCGGACACGCCGACGACTACCGCGTCTCGGACGCCGCCGACGCCGCCGCGACGTTCTCGTTGATCGCGCCGAGCAGCGGACCGCAACACCTCTCGTTCTGGTTCGTGAGCGGGACGAACCGCTACGACGCCGCGCGCCTCTTCGTCGACGCCGAGGGCGTGCGGCGCGAGTTCGTCCTCGACCTCGTCTCGCACGGGCAGCGGTGGGCGCCCATCATCGATCTGATCGTCGAGGCTGGCGCCCCGATCGACGTCACCCTCGCCGCCCCCGAGATCCCCGTCGCAGACCGCTTCCTGATCGCCGACGCCGTGCGCCTCGGCAGCGGCCGCCACGCGAGCAACCACCCGTGGTGGCAGATGGGCGCGAAGCCGTTCGCGGAGTACCAAGGCGCGCCCGCTTCCATTCAAACGAGCGGCGACGTCTCCATCCGCCCCCGCTACGCGGAGTTCTACGGCGCCGACATCTACGTCGCGCTCCACAGCAACGCGTCCGGCCAACCGAACAGCACCGCCGCCGGCACCGCGACCTACCGCTACAACTGCGGCGCGTTCCCCGACCACAGCAACGACCCGCCCGCCGGCGACTGCGACGATCCGAACGGGAGCGATCGCCTCCAGGCGCTGGTCCACCAACACCTCGTGGACGCGCTCCGCGCCGACTGGGATCCGAACTGGCGCGACCGCGGCACGAAGGTCGCCAACTTCGGCGAGATGCGCGAGCTCGACCAGATCCCCGGCATCCTCATCGAGAGCGCCTTCCACGACAACGTCGCGCTCGCGGGCGGCTCGGACCTCCGCATGACCGACAACCAAGCGCTGCACGACCCGCGCTGGCGCCGCAGCGCCGCCTACGGGATGTACCGCGGCATCAGCGAATACTTCGCGCCCGGCGGGCCACTCCTCGCGCCCCCACCACGCGACGTCACGCTCCGCCGCGTCGACGCCACGACCGTCGAGGTCGCGTTCACGCCCGACGCCGAGGCGACCGCCCACCGCGTGTACGTCGCGATCGGATCCCGCGTGTTCGACGACGGGCGCATCGTCATGACCGACCGCGCCCGCATCGTGGACCTCCCGCCCGAAGCGATCGTCTCGGTGCGCGTCGCCGCGCTCAACGCCGCGGGTGAAGGTCGCGCCAGCCGCGTCGTCGCCGCGCGCCCCTCCGCGCGCCGCGCGCAGCTCCTCCTCGTCGACGCCTTCGAACGCGAAGACGCGTGGGTGCAGGACGTCGACAACCGTCACGACACCCTCCTCGCCCACGCGCTCGCGCTACGCTCCGTGGAGCACGCGTTCGACGGCGCGACCGAGGCCGCGCTCGTGGGCGGCGCGATCGATCTGTCCGCGTACGACGGCGTCGTGTTCGCGCTCGGCCGCGAGTCGACCGAACACGGCGTGCTCACCGCCGGGCTCCGCGACCGCGTGCGCACCGCGAGCATCGCCGTCTTCCTGGACGGGAGCGAGATCGCGTGGGCGCTCGATGCACGCGGCGACGAAGCGTCCCGCGCGTTCCTCGCGGATCTCTTCGGCGCGACGTACGCCGCCGACGACGCCGCCTCCGCGAGCGTCCAGGGCGCGGGCGGCTGGCTCGCGTCGACGCCCGTCGCGGCGCTCGCCGACGCCCCGGGCGACGCGATACAGGCCTACTCCTCGGACGTGCTCGCGGTGCAGCCCGGCGCGACGGCCGAGCTCCTCTACGACGACGGCGCGAGCGTCGCCGCCGTCCGACGCGGCGACAACCTCGCGCTCGGCGTCGCGCTCGACAGCGTGGTCGACCCGGCGCACCGCGCGGCGATCCTCGGCGGCTGGGCCACGAACGCTGTCCCGCTCGCCCCGATCGCGCCGCCTCGCGACGGCGGCGTCACAGGCGACGCGGGCCTCGACGCCGGCCCCGGGCGCGACGGCGGAGTGCCCAGAGACGCGGGCGCCCGCGACGCCGGGCCCCCCGTGACCTCGGGGATCGGGGTCCGCGCGGCGGGCGACGCCCCGATCGGCGGCGGCTGCGGGTGCCAGACCGGCCCCGTCCGAGGAGGCTGGGGTTGGGGCCTCCTCCTCGGCCTCGCCCTCCTCGGGGTTCGCCGGTCCGCGTAGGATCCGATAGCTCGAAATCAGGGTGGCCGAGGCCCTCGGCGCGTGCTACTCGCCCCGATCTTTTGTCCGCGGCGGTCTCGACGCGGGATCGTGACGACCAAGTGACAACGCGGTGCATCATACCGCTCAGATCACTGATC
>JAUHYN010000537.1 GCA_030426505.1 bacterium
GCTGAACCCGCCCATGAACACGGACGTCCTGAAGATCCTGGACGACGTCCCCGACCCTGAACGGGCGGTCGGGCCGTCGTGGCGCGTCCTCGTCGTCGACGATGATCCCGACGTTCACGAGGTGACGACGTTCGCGCTCTCGAACGTGAGAATCCTCGACCGACGCCTCGAGCTCGTCCACGTCTTCGACGCCGACGCGGCGTTCGAAGCGATCGAGCGAGACCCCGAAGTCACCGTCGCGCTCGTCGACGTGGTGATGGAGAGAGACCAGGCCGGGCTCGACCTCGTCCGAAGAGTGCGCGACGCGGGCCACGACCTCGTGCGGATCGTGCTGCGTACGGGGCAGCCGGGCTACGCCCCCGAGCTCGAGGTCCTGCAACGACACGACATCAATGCGTACGCGGCGAAGAGCGAGCTCGATCGGACGCGGCTCATCAGCCTCCTCACGACCTCGATTCGAACCTATGGCCACCTCCGCGCGCTCGAGGATCACCGGCGAGGTCTGGAGCGCATCGTGGCGATGACCGGATCACTCGTGGATCGCCACGACCTCGGACGGTTCGCGCCAGCGGTGCTGACCTCCCTCGCGTCGTTGGTGGACCGCCCCGTCTCGGGGCTGGTGGCCTTCGCCGCGGTACGCGACCGCGCCGCGGACCTCGCGGACTTCACGGTGATCAGCGCCGCCGGCGCATTTCGGGACGCGGCGGGGGCCCACCTCGACGCGCTCGCCGTGGACCCGGGGGCGAATGTGTTTCGTTCCGTCGATAGCGGGCGAGTGCATCGTGACGTGGGTGGTCTGACCCTGCGCTTTTCCGGGGCTGACGCGCGCCATCTGTTCGTGTTCCTCGAGTATCCCGGCCAACCGTCCGAGGCGACGCGCGCCCTCTTGGACGTGTTCGCGGGCGACGTCGCCGTGTGCTTCCAGAACCTGCAGCTCCTGAGGACGCTCGACGCGCTCGCATTCGTGGATCCGAAGATCGAGGTCCCCAACGAGAACGCCTTCGAGATGGCGCTCCAGGAGCACTTCGACACCGACGGCGCGCCACTCACCGTGGGGCTCGTGGCGCTCGAAGACTTCGCGTCTGCGGCCGGGGTCTTCGGGACCGACTACGTACACGGCATGCTCGCGCAGTTCTACGTGCGGCTCTGGCAGGAGGTCCCGTCCGTGATCGCGGCGGCGCGCGTGGGCGACGAGACGTTCGCCTTTGCCAGTCGGGCTACCGATCTGGGGGACGTCGTCCTCGAGTCGCTGTCACAGTGGCAGTACGACGACGGCGCTTCGCGGATGCACGTGGTCGGGACCACGGCGCTGTTGCCCGTCTCGCGGCAAGAGCTCGCACGGCGCACCCTCACACCGAAGAAGGTCATGGAGCGTGTACGCTCGACCCTCGCGTTCGCGCGCGACGGACATCGCGGTGAGTGCTCGTTCTACGACTCCAAGCTCATCGCGGCGGTCGAGGATCGCGTGCGGACGCAGACCGAGTTCGCCCGCGCCCTGAAGACGCGGGAAGGACTCTCGGTCGCCGTCCAGCCCATCGTCGACGCCAGCACGATGCGCGTGGTCTCCGGCGAAGCGCTCGCGCGGTGGACGCTGGACGGGGAGGCCGTCAGCCCGGGGGAGTTCATCCCGCTCGCCGAGGCGTGTGGACTGTCGTTCGAGCTCCTCGGCTTCGTCATCGAGACGGTCGGCGCCTGGGCCGCGCAGCGCCGCGACCGGGGAGAGCCCCCGCTTTGCGTCTCCGTCAATGTCGCGGTCCGTGACATCGAGCGGGCCCAGTTCGCGGAGGCGGTCCTCGGCTGGCTCGCCGAGGCGGAGCTCGAGCCGGCCGCGATCTCGTTCGAGGTCACGGAGCGCGACGCGATCCACGACGCGAGTCGTGTCGCATCGGCGCTCCAATGCCTCGCGGATCGTGGGTACTCGATTGCGCTCGACGACTTCGGGACGGGTCACGCCTCGCTCGCTTTGATCGAGCGGCTCCCGATCCACACGTTGAAGATCGACCGGATGTTCGTCTCGAGCCTCACGCCCGAGAACGCACGGCGGAGTATCGCGGCGGCGACGCTCTCCATCGCGAGGAGCTTCGGTCTGTCGGTCGTCGCGGAGGGGATCGAGACGGTGACGCAGCACCAGGCGCTGGTGTTCCTCGGGTGCGATCGCTGTCAGGGCTACCTGTACGGTCGGCCCGGACCGATCGAGGCGTTCGACGGGCCGGTCGCGTCGGCGATCATCGGATGAGGCTGTCGACGAGGACCCGGAGCACCTGCACGTCGAACGGCTTCTCCAGCCGGTGATTCGGCACCGTGCGCAGGAAGTTCCGCACCCACGGGGTGATGATCCCTCCGGTCAGGAAGATCGTGCGCTCGGCGAGCCCGGGATCGATCGTCTTCACTTCGTCGAAGAGCTCGGCGCCGTTCACACCCGGCATCATCAGGTCGCAGATCAGCAGGTCGAATGGGCCCTCGGACTCGAGCTTCTCGAGCGCCTCCGCCGCGTCGGACGCGCCGACCACGGTGTGGCGGTTCTTGAGGACGCGGTCCACCGAGCGGCGGACGATCGTCTCGTCGTCGACCACCAGGACGCGGCCGTGTCGCGTGGCCGGCGCCGCGGTGGTCGGCTCGGGGAGCGGTGTGGTCTCCACCGGCGCGAGCGGCAACGTCACGTAGAACGTCGTCCCGCGGCCGACTTCGCTCTGGAAGGTCAGCTCTCCGTCGAAGGAGCGCACGATGCGCTGGCAGATCGACAGCCCCAGTCCGGTCCCCACGTCCGAGGGCTTCGTCGTGAAGAACGGCTTGAAGATCTTCGACTGAGCCTCGGGCGGGATGCCGCACCCGGTGTCGGAGACGGAGACGACCAAGCGCCCGTCGACCTCGCGCGCACCGACCTCGATCGCGTTCTCCTCGTAGTGCCCGGGCGCGATCGCGTGCGAGGCGTTGATCACGAGGTTGAGGAAGACCTGTCCGAGGCGCGCCTCGTTCGCGAGCGCCGCGGGGACCTCGGCGTAGCTCGTCTTCACGCGCGCACGCTGCCGGACCTCGTTGCGCGCGAGGCGCAGCGTGGAGTCGAGCAGCCGCGGGACGTCGACCGGTTCGCGCTTCTCCTTCTCCACGCGTGAGAACATCCGCAGGTCGCGGATGATCGTTCGAATCCGATCCGCGGCCTCGCGCGCGTCGACCAGCGACTCGGCGATCTCCGACGGGACGGCGGAGCGCTTCGCGTGTCGGTCGAGCTCCGCGAGCGCGAGCTCGAGGTTCACGACCAGCGCCTGCATCGGGTTGTTCACTTCGTGCGCGACGCCAGCCGCGAGCAGCCCGACGGAGGCCATGCGGTCCGAGACCATCAGCTTTGCGTCCAACGCCTTCTTCTCGGTGACGTCGCGCGCGATGATCACGACCCCCGTGATCTCGTCGCCCTGACGGACCGGGCCCATCTTCACCCAGTAGCTGACGTCCTCGCCTTCGTGGTCCGGGTAGATCTCCTCCCAGGACTGCGGCGCGTCGTTCTCCACGACTTCCCGGATTCGATCGAGGAGGTGCTCGGCGCGGTCGTCGACCGCGAGGGCGAGCAGGTCGCCTTCCTTCGCGATCGCGCGCCGATCGGACGCGGGGTGCGAAGCGTACCGGACGATGCCGTGGCGATCGACGAACACGACCGCGTCGGGCGCGTGTTCGAGGACCGCGTCCAAGAACGCGGTGCGCTCGTGCGCGATCTTCTCGGCGCGGCGCGTCTCCTCGAACGCGAGCCCCAGCGCGAGGACTTGCGCGATCTGGTTCGCGATCGCCTGGGTGAAGGAGAGCCAGTCCGGACGGGACAGTGACTCCGTCTGCGAGAACATCGCGAGGACGCCCTGCGGTTCGTCACCGTAGCAGAGCGGGAGGAGCAACACGCTGCGGGTCTCGCTCCGCGCGAGGAGGTCGGCCTGGATCGTGGCCTCCACGTCGCCCGACGGGATGTGCAGCGGGCGCCTCTCGTCGAGGCAGCGTCGGATCAACGCGTCGTGCCCGAAGAGGGTCGCCCGGTCGGATTCGGTCCAGTCGCGGTACGCCACGATCGGGCGCGCGTGGAATCGGTTCGCATCGCTGAGCAGGTAGAGCGCGCCGAGCGACACGCCCCCCGCGTCGAAGCAGGCGGCGAGCGCCTCGTCGAGCGCGACCTCGAGTCCGCGGTCCCCGATCACGAGCTCCGAGACGTTGGTGAGGACGGCGAGCTCCGCGCTGAGCGTGGAGCAGCGCTGCGAGAGGCCGGTGTTGAGCTGGACCTGGCGTTCGAGCTGGCTCACCACGCGGTGCAGGCGCTCTTGCTCGATCGTCGAAGGCGAGGGCGATGTCTCCGGCGGCGGCGCGCGCAGCGCCTCCTCCAGTGCGGTGCGCACGTGGGTGAGCGAAGGCGTCCGCACCACGAGGTCCGTAGCGCCTGCGTTCTTCGCGAGATCGCGATCCGCCTGCTCGGTGTAGCTCGACGTCACGAGGAGTACCGGGAGCTCGCGGAGCGCCTCGTCCGACCGCACGCGGAACGCGAGCTCGAAGCCGTCGCACCGGGGCATCATCACGTCGGCGACGATCGCCACGGGCCGGTGCTGCTTCGCGACCTCGAGGGCCTCCGCGCCGTCGCGGGCGGTGACGACGTCGAAGCCGACCTGGTCCATACAGATCCGGAGGAGCTTCAACTGGAGCGGGTCGTCGTCGACGATCAGGAGCTTACGCCCCGCGCCGAACTTGCCGTTGGCGTTTGTCGTGCCGCGGATGCGCGCGTCGATCAGCGAGGCGAGGCGATCCGGATCCACCGGCTTGCCGACCACGTCGTCGAAGCCCGCCGCGGCGAGGCGACCCTCCTCGACGTTCGTGATGAAACCGGAGAACGCGATGATCGTCGTGTCGCCGCGCCCGCGCGTCCGCAGCGGATCGACGAGCGAGAAGCCGTCGGTGTCGGGGAGGACGAGGTCGAGGAGGACCAGCTCGGGCTTGTGTCGCTCCATGAGCGACAGGCCGGTCTCCCCGTCGGCCGCCTCGAGCATCCGGTACCCGCGCTGCGCGAGGGCGTAGCCCACGAGCTTTCGCGTCGTGGAGCTGTCGTCGATGCAAAGGATTTGTCGTTCGGTCATGCGTTGTCTCCCCCTGCGGCGCGTCGTCCGAGGAACTGGCCGACCACCTCCAAGAACACGTTGGTGTCGATCGGCTTCGCGACGTAGCCGTCGCACCCCGCGGCGAGCGCGAGGTCGCGATCGCCCTTCATCGCGCGCGCCGTGACGGCGACGATCGGGACGCGGCCGAAGCGTGTGTCGGACTTGAGGTGGCGCGCGAGCGTCAGCCCGTCGCTGTCCGGGAGCTGGAGATCCAACAGGACCAGATCCGGCGACCGGCGCTCCATCGCGGCGAGCGCCTCGGACGCGTCGAGCGCGTTGACCACTTCGTGGCCGTCGAGGCGGAGCAGATAGCCGACGAGCTTGAGGTTCGTCGGGTTGTCGTCGACGACGAGGATACGTGCGCGGCTCTTCATACGAGGACCCCCAGCACGGAGGCGTCCACGCGGCGCGGCAGAATCGCGTAGAAGGTGCTGCCAGTTCCGGGCGTCGTCCGTACGCCCACGCGGCCGCCCTGCGCTTCTACGATGCGCTTCGTGAACGCGAGCCCGAGGCCGGTCCCCTGTCGACGCCGGGAGCCGCCGGCGCCGATCTGTTGGAACTCGAGGAAGAGCCGGCTGATGTCTTCGGGCGCGATGCCGTCCCCGTCGTCCTCGACCTCGACGCGGAACGCTTCGGCCCCGTCCGGTACGCATCGAATGACGATCTCGCCGCCGTCCGCGCCGAACTTCAGCGCGTTGGAGACGAAGTTGTAGAGCACCTGGGTCAAGCGAACGGCGTCGACGTGGACTTCGCCGACGTCGGCGAGCTCGGTCCGGACGCGGACGCGGCGCTCGGCGGCGACCGAGCGGAGGATCGCGACGACCTCCTGGATCGCGTCGTCGGGGCGCAGCGCTTCGGGGTGGAACTCCATGCGCCCCGCCTCGACCTTCGCGAGGTCGAGGATGTCGTTGATCAGTCGGAGGAGGTGCCGCCCGCTCGTGACGATG
>JAUHYN010000538.1 GCA_030426505.1 bacterium
GAGCGCTGGCCGGGTGCGTGGCCGACACGATCGAGCTGGGGGCCCTGGAGCGGGTCGAGATCGAGCCCGAACGCATCGACTTCGACACCCCGGGGGTCCCCTGCGGGGCCTTCGAGCGGCCGATCACGATCGCCAACCGCACGACGGCCACCATGATCCTGGACCGCATCTACGTGGCCCAAGGGGCCACCTCTGCATTCACCGTGGATGACAGCCTCGCCGGGACCGAGGTCGCGCCCGGCGAGTCCGTCGAATTCACGCTCGCGTTCGACGCGAGCGAAGACGGCATCTACTCGGACCGCGTCGTCATCGAGGGGCGGCTGGCGATGATGCCGTTTCGGCGGCTCGTCCCGGTGCGGGGCCTGATCTCCTCCGACAATCGCCACGAGGACGACTTCGTCCAGACCACGACCGGCGACGCCGACATCCTGTTCGTGATCGACAACTCCTGCTCGATGGCGCCCGAACAGGCCGCCATCGGGCGCGGCTTCGCGTCGTTCATCCAGATCGCGAACAGCGGCCTCCTCGCCTACCACATCGCCGTCACCACCACGGACGTCAGCACCGGCGACGGCTCGACCGAAGGCCGCTTCGTCCCGCTCGAACCCGAGCTCCGCAACGAGCGGATCGTCTCCCGGCAGTCGCTTCCGTCTCCGCTCGATCACTTCAGCGACAACGCCGAAGTCGGCGTGAAGGGCTCCGGCGAAGAGCGCGGAATCCACGCTGCGTACCTCGCGCTGAAGCCCGACCTCCTCGAGAGCCACAACGGCAACTTCCTCCGCGACCACGCGCTGCTGTCCCTCATCTTCATCTCGGACGAAGAGGATCAATCGCCCGAGTCCCTCGAGTTCTACGCGGACCACTTCGCATCGCTGAAGGGCGGCGACCGGTCGCGCGTCACGATCTCCGGGGCGATCGGCCCACCCCCCAACGGCTGCAACGGCAGCACCGGCCGCGCGTCGAGCGCGCCGCGCTACGCCGCGCTGATCGACACGTTCGGCGGGGTGGTGGAGTCCATCTGCACGCCGAGCTGGCCCAACACACTCGGCAAGCTCTCGGCGGTGGCGTTCGGCCTCCGCGCGAGCTTCCCGCTCTCGGCACGCGCCGAGCCCGGCACCGTCGAAGTCTTCCTCGACGGCGCGCTCGTCCCCGCCGCGGACGCCCTCGGGCGCTCGAACTGGGCCTACGTCTCGCGCTCCAATGCGGTCGTGTTCGAGCCGCGCGCGATCCCGGCGCCCGGCTCCGCCGTCCACATCGAGTACGGCACGATGTGCTTCGACTGAGCTTCAGAACCTGAACGCGGCGCCCATTCGCCAGAGGACACCGTCCAGCCGCAGCGAGCCCGCATCGACGGTCGACGTGGCGATCCGTTGCGGTTCGGAGTCGTTCGGGAGGTCGCGCCGCATCTCGTCGAAATCGAACGGTGTGTAGACGGCGTAGCCCACCTCCAAGTGGAAGCTGATCCACTGGTCGGCGCGCTCGAGCGACTCGATCGCCGTATAGCCAACCGGCACCAACAGCTCCGCGCCGAGCGCGCCCGCGGCGGAGAACGCGACTGCGACGTCGTCGATCTCGTAGTCGCCCTGGCTCTCGGCGACCGAGAAGTGGCCCCAGTTCACCGCGCCCGTCGCGCGGGCGTACGCCCCGAAGAAGCTCCAGATCGGCCGCCGGTACACGGCCGAGGCCTGGAGCGCCATGACGCCGAGCTTGGCGTCGGCGGTCTGGAGGATGCGTCGGGTCTGGAGGCCGGCGGACGCGCCGAGCTCGAACGAGAGACCGTCAACCGGCGACCACGGCGCGTACTCCGCGCCGACCTCGAAGCCGACCAGCGCGCCGACGCTGGAGACGGTGCCGATGTTCGAGTCGCCGCGCGGGATCTGCGACGCGACGCGCGTGTACACGCCCCACGCCGCCCCCGCGTCCTCGGGCCGACGATCGAAGGCCAACGTCGGCGTCGAGGACGCGGGGGCGGCGTCCGCACGCACACGCTCCGAAAGGGGGCGAGGCGTGACCTCGACGGACGTCGAAGACGTCGAGGCCAGCCCCGCCGAAGAGGTCGAGACCAAGAGGAACAGTCCGAGGGCGCTCATCGCTCACCTCCCGCGATGCGATCGAAGAGGCCCGTGAGGAGGACGCCGTCGACGCGCCGGGCCGAGGCGCGATCGATCGAGGCGAGCGGGACGAACGTGACGTCGCCGAACGCGCCGCCGTGCGTGGCGTAGATGCGATCGCCGATCACGCCGACGTGTTGAATCGAATCGTCGAGCACGACCGTCTCGATGCCGAGCGTCTCGGCGTCGACGACGGCGATGGCGCCGGTGGTGTCGTTCGGTTCGCCGTACGGTCGACTCGGGAGGGGCGCGGCGCCGCTGTCCTCGCGAACGATGTCGACGCCGAGCACCACACGTTCGTCGTTCGAAGAGAACGCGTAGTCGCGGACGATCCCGCCGAGCACCACCGGGCGGAGCGCGACGTTCAGGCGGAGCGCGTCACGGCGGAGAGCGAGCGCGGTGAGCGCGGTTGCGTTACCGCTCTCCGCGGAGTGGACGAAGAACGCCGAGGTCCCGCCGACCGCCGCGGGGCCCATCGTCGGGCCGGCGAGGTTGTCCTGCTCGACGAGATCGTCCTCCAGATCCCAACCGCCGACGAACGCGTTGCCCGCAGATCCGATCGTGTCGGGGCTGCCGTGGAGGAGGACGGTCCGGTTGTCGAGGAGTTCGAGGCGGCTCGCCTGTCCGGCGAGCTCGACGGTGCGGGTCCTCGACACGTCGCCGTCGGCGGCGAGTCGCGCGGCGATCGTCGGGATCTCGTCGCCGCGGAACACCGCGAGGACGTGGTCGGGGTCGTCTTCGTCCACGGCGAGGTCGAGGAGGCGCTGCGCTCCGGGGACCGCGAGGAAGTTGAGGATGCCGGTTGCGGCGGCGCCCTGGCCAAGCAGCTCGAGCGCGACGACGTCGGGCGTCCCGGACGTGCGGAGGAAGAGGTACTCGGAGTCGGGAGCGAACACGACTTGTTCGGGCGTGAGGCGGTCGCCGTTGGGGAGCTTCAGCGGGACGCGCACGATGCCCTCGCCGCCGAGCTCCACGACGACCACCGCGGCGTCGAGGACGACGGCCGCGCGCGTCTCGTCGCTCGAGAAGATCACGTTGCGCGGCGACGTGGACTCGGTGTCGAGCGCGACGCGCGTCGCCGTCCGGTCGACGAGATCGATCACGGCGATCTCGTTGTGGTTGACGGCGACGAGGGGCGTGCTGCGCGCGAGCCGCGCGTCGTGCAGCGCGACGACGTAGCGACCGGAAGGCGCGACGAACGCGCGGTCGAACTTCGCGAACAACTCAACGGCCTCCACCTCGCCGCCCGGGATCCGTACGCTGACCGCGGCGGGGCGCGCGCCGCCGGTGAGGGCGACGACGCGGTCCGGACCGAAGACGGCGCTGGTGACCTCCTCACGTTCGAGTGCCGCGGCCTGCACGGCGGTGTCGACGTCGACCCAGACGACGCGCGCCGTGGTGTGGTCGACCCAGACGAGGTGGTCCGCGACGACGGTCGGGCCGCTCACGACGAGCGGTTCGGTGATCGCGGGATCGCCGCCGGTGCAGGCGACGAGCGCGAGGTTCGCGAGCGCGAACGTGTGAAGCGGTTTCATCGGTCTCCCCCTTCGATGCGCGCGTTGAGTTGATAGCCGGTGAGCGTGCGGAGGCGCTCCGCCTCGACGTCGAGGATGCTGATGCGCCCCGCGACGTGCCGCTGCGTGACCCACACCCGCGGGTCGTCGCCGCCGAACACGCCGGTGAACTCCGGCGCCGAACCGAGGCGGAAGGTCTGCGTGACGAGGCGGTCGAGGTCGATCGTCTCCACGCGGTGCGCGACGTCGTCCGGATCGCGGAGCGTGACCGACGCGTGCCGTCCGGAGAACACGAGCGAAGTCGGCGCGACGTCCCCGGTGCGCTTGAGTTGCGCGTCGCCCGTCTCGAGGTCGACGATCGCGTAGCCTTCGTCCTGGTCCACCGCGCGCTCGTACGGATCCGCGACGGTCGAGTCCGGTTCGGCGTCGTGGAGGACGATCGCCGTGGCGCCGTCGTCCGAGACGGCGACCTGCCGAACCTTCTTCTCCAGCCGATCGAAGACGCGCAGCGAGTCGTCCTCGAGATCGAGTACGCCGAAGCGCTCGACCTCGTCGAAGCGGCTGTAGACGACGACGCGACGCCCGCTCGCGCCGAGCTCGACCTGACCGGCGCGCACGCCGTCGATGTCGAGGAGCCGCACGGACGATGACGAAGTGAGCGCGTCGGGGAGCGGGAGGACCACGACCTGATTCGTCGCGCGGAGCGCTCCGACCGCGACGCTCCCGTCGTCGGCGAGATCCAGATCCGTGGCCGCGGTCGACAGCGTGACGTCGGTGAGCGTGGCGAGGTCGAGATCGAGGACCGCGATGCCGGGGTGCCGGAGCGCGCGCATCAACACGTACTGCGAGGACTCGACGGCGATCGCCTCGCGGCCGACGACCTCGGCGAGCGTCTCGGGGAGCGCGATCCGCGCCGGGCGATAGCCGGGCTCGTCGAGGCGCGCGAGCTCGACGAGCGTCGCGTCGTTCTTGCCGAGGACGACGGCGAGCGTCGTCTGGCCTCGCTCGACGCGGAAGAAGACGTCGGTGTGCCGGTAACCGGCCGCGATTTCCACGGGCGCGCTCGGCTCGCCGCGCGCGAGGGCTTCGAGATCGACGATCGCGACGAGCCCCTCCGCGCCCTCGTCCGGCTCGACGCCGTCGGGCGTGAAGACGATCGCGTACCGGCCGTCGGGCGCGACCTCGAGCGCCGCGTAGCGCCGCCCGAGCGCGACCGACTCGCGCGCGAGGCCGTCCTCGTCCGCGGAGACGATCGAGAGGCTCTTGCCCTCGCGCGAGACCACCGCGACCGAGTCAGTGTTCGGGATGCGCGACACGGCGATCGGTTCGCGCGGGACCAGCACGGCGCGGACCTCGAGATCGAGCGGGTCGATCACGAGGACGCTGCTCGAATCGATCGAGAGCGCGAAGAGGAACGCGTCGGTCGCGACGGGGCGCGAGATCCGATCGTCGACCTCGAACTCGACGGGGAGGAGATCGTCGGGGCTGACACACGCCGCTTCGCGGCAGAGCAGACCGCTCGGGCAGTCGGTGTCGACGGCGCACGGGCCGAGCTCTGGGGTGGGGACGGAGGCGTTGTCGCCGGCACAAGCTGCACCGACGACGAGCCACAAGAGGAGGCTGTCGTGACGTCGCATGAACGGACGCGGCAAAAGCAAACGTCACGCCAGCCGCGCGAGCCCGTCGGACGGCAGCCCCGACCCCGGGGGTTGGGGCCCCCGCCGTTGCATCACCCGCCCCGAACCGCGACACGTGTGTCGCGTTCGGCGAATCCCAACCAGGATACGCGTTCGAGGCTACGTGACCTTTGATAGGATCCGTTGCGGTCCTCATGGCCCACACGACCGAACGCCTCGTCTGCCCGCAGTGCGGCGCAATCTATCGAACGGACTTCGAAGCGTGCGCGCTCGACGGTCACGCGCTCGAGGCCTTCGTCGAAGATCCGCTCATCGGCCGCGTCATCGCCGACCGCTACGAGATCGAGTCGTGCCTGAGCGAGGGCGCGATGGGCCGCGTCTACCTCGCGACGCATACACGCATGAGCAAGCGGTTCGCCGTGAAGATCCTCTTCGGCGAGCACGCTTCCCAGACCCGCATGCGCGCGCGCTTTTCCCGCGAAGCGGAGGCCGCGAGCCGCCTCGAACACCCGAACCTCGTCTCCGTCGTCGACTTCGGAGAGACCCCGGAGCGCCTGCTCTACCTCGTGATGGACTTCATCGAGGGGCGCACGTGCGGCGGGATCATCGCCGAGGAGGGGCCCCTCGACGAGCAGCGCGCGCTCCGCCTCGTCCGCGAGATCGCGCGCGGGCTCCGCCACCTGCACGCGCGAAAGATGATCCACCGCGACCTCAAGCCCGACAACGTGCTGGTCGCGGTCGACGGCGACGTCGAAGTCCCGAAGATCGTCGACCTCGGCGTCGCGCTCCTCCCGTC